>JAAOIL010000162.1 GCA_015163825.1 Alphaproteobacteria bacterium
ACAGGCATTATTACAGATATAGGGTGTGTGAAAAAAATCACACAAGGGGGCGATGTCCGCTTTGACATAACCACGACATACGAAACGGCGGGGATAAATATAGGCGCGTCTATAGCATGTTCGGGTGTGTGTTTAACGGTCATAGAAAAAGGCGCAGATTGGTTTGCGGTAGAGGCTTCGCAAGAAACTTTGTCATTAAGCACGGCTGGAACATGGCAAGCCAACACCCCCCTTAATCTAGAACGTGCCCTAACAATGGGTGATGAGTTAGGCGGGCATATTGTATCTGGTCATGTTGATGGTGTGGCGAAGATAGAGGCGATAGATAATGTCGGCGACAGCAAGCGATTCACATTTTGCGCCCCGCCCGACCTTATGAGGTTTGTGGCGATTAAGGGATCTATTGTGCTGGATGGTGTATCGCTCACGGTAAATTCACTTAATGTGAATAGTCCCACAGAAAATACATTTTCTGTGAACATTATTCCCCATACACAAGGGGCGACCACTTTTGGTGCGGCGCAAATGGGTGATAAAGTGAATATAGAGATTGATATGCTAGCCCGCTATGTTGCGCGGTTGCAAGACTGGAAAGGAGACAGCGATGTCTGAATATAGCCAATACTTATCCTCTGCGGAGGAGATAATAGAAGATGCCCGCAATGGCAAAATGATTGTGCTGGTTGATGCCGAAGACAGAGAAAACGAGGGCGACCTTGTTATTCCGTCTCAAATGGCAACGCCCGATGCGATTAATTTTATGGCGAAGTTCGGGCGTGGTTTGATTTGCCTGACCCTACCAGAGGCAAGAGCCGCCCAGTTGCAATTATCTTTGATGTCGCAGAACAATGCGACTCGTCATCAGACGGCATTCACGGTTTCTATTGAAGCGCGGGAGGGTGTGACGACTGGTATCTCCGCCCATGACAGAGCCCATACGATAGCGGTAGCGATAGACCCGACCAAAAATGCCAATGATATTGTCACGCCCGGTCATGTATTCCCACTGGTGGCGCGGGAAGGCGGCGTGTTAGTGCGGGCAGGGCATACCGAAGCGGCAGTAGATATATCTCGTCTGGCGGGGCTTTATCCATCTGGGGTTATTTGCGAGATTATGAATGATGATGGCACAATGGCACGACTGCCAGATTTAGTGCAGTTCGCGCAATTGCATGGGTTAAAACTCGGCACCATTGCAGACCTCATCGCCTATCGTCGGCGCAAAGATACGTTGGTGGAACGCGTCTATGAAGGCACATTTGAAGCGCAAGCGGGGGGTACATTTCAAGCGATGGTCTTCATCAATAAAATCACCAATGAAGAACATATCGCTTTGGTGAAAGGCGACATAGCGAGTGGTTCTAAACCAGTGCTAACGCGCTTCCATGCAGAGAATATCGTTAATGATGTGCTGGGCAGTGCCGCACCTCGTGCCAATACTTTGCAAAAATCAATGGAGATTATTGGGAAAGAAGATAGGGGCGTGATTGTCTTTATTCGCAACACCTCCCCCACGCCATTTTCTGATGTGCTAAACCTACAAGCCAGCGATGATAAACCTTCGCAATTGCGTGATTATGGTATTGGGGCGCAGATTGTTTTAGATTTGGGCGTGCATGATATTGAATTATTATCAGATACGCCTCGTAATGTTGTCGCTCTTGATGGCTATGATTTAAAAATATCTGGCAGACGCCCTATTTTAGGGTAAGGTGAATTATGGCACAAAAAATCCTCATCGTGGAAGCACGTTTTTATCCCGCTATGGCAGATGCTCTAGCGCAAGGGGCGATTGCCGCTATAGAAGAAGCGGGGGCAAGTTATGACCGCCTAGCCGTGCCGGGTGTTTTGGAACTGCCCTATGCGATAAAATCTGCTTCAACAATAGCGGGAGAAAATCATTACGATGCTTATGTGGCGCTGGGTGTTGTCATGCGGGGCGAGACCAGCCACTATGATGTCGTGTGTAATGAAAGTGCCAGAGGGCTTATGGATTTAGGGTTGCAATATAATCTGGCGATAGGCAATGGCATTCAAACCGTTGAAGACGAAGCGCAAGCATGGGCAAGGTGCAAACCAGATGACAAAGATAAAGGTGGTGGTGCGGCGCACGCAGCATTGGCATTATTAGACTATCAAACAAAACTCCGCATAATGACAGGCGCATGAGATATGGGACAAGATAAACACGAGGCAAAAAGAGCCGCACGATTATGTGCCGTGCAAGCCCTTTATCAAATGGACATTGCGACCTCTGATTTAGACACAACGATAGAGCAGTTTCGCGAGCATCAATTCAATAATGATGTCAGCGACTTTAAGGAAGTTGATGGCGATTATTTTGAATTCATTGTGCGGGGCGTGTTTGACCATCAATCTCGTATTGATAAAATCATTGATGAGCATTTATCGGTTAAGTGGCGTCTGTCGCGTTTGGATAGCACTTTGCGAGCTTTGTTGCGGTGTGGCGTGCAAGAATTATTACACACGCCCGACATCACCTCTGCGATTTTGATAAAACAATATGTGGATATGGCACACGCTTTCTTTGCCGATGCAGAAGGCGGTATGGCAAATGCCGTGCTAGATAAAATCGCTAAAGATTTACAAGATGCCAAAGATTTACAAGATGCCAAAGATTCACAAGATGCCAAAAATTCACAAAATGAAAGAGTTTGAATTAATAGAGTCATTATTTTCACAACAAGCAGGGCAGGCGGGCTTGGGCTTGCAAGATGATGCCGCTTGCTGGCAACCACCACCCGACCACGACATTATATTATCCGTCGATATGCTGGTGGCAGGGGTGCATTTCCCTGTGGGGGCAAGCCCCGCCCTTGTGGCAGCAAGATTGGTCGGCTGTGCCTTATCAGACCTCGCCGCCAAAGGGGCAAAACCAGAAGGGTGCTTGCTCACTCTAGCTTTTGGGGGAGCATTCGGGGGAGCATTCGGTCAATGGGATGAACTATTCTTGCAAGACTTCGCCGCTGCCTTCCATAAAGAATGTACCCGCCATAATGTGTCGCTATGGGGTGGCGATAGTGTATCGGCACCCACCCCAAGTGTATCGCTCAGTGTGTATGGGGTTGTGCCGCATGGCACAATGATAAAACGAAGCGGCGCCAATGTCGGCGATGATGTCTATGTCAGTGGTGTCATAGGCGGTGGCATTGTCGGTCTGCAAGAGGCTCTAAAAGATATAAAGTCTAGCACCAAAACTTATAGCAATCCCGAGCCACGCCTCGCTTTGGGGCAACATTTGCGAGACCTAGCAAGTGCCAGCATAGATATTTCAGACGGATTGCTCGCCGATGTCGGGCATATCTGCAAAGCCAGCGATGTCGCCATAGATATGGAGTGCAACGCTATTCCCCTCATCAATAATACGCTCAATGATGCTCTGACTTTTGACGATATGATTACAGGCGGAGACGATTATGAACTCGCCTTCACCGCCAACCCCACCCATCGCACCGCCATTACTAGCCTTGCGAAAACCCTATCGCTCCCCCTCACACGCATCGGAATAGTTAAAGAAAAAGGAGCAACAGGCGAATCTCTAACCCTCATCACCGCCGAGGGCAAACCCCACCCGCTTCCCAAAAAACGCGGCTTCTCACATATTTGAGGGAAAACCCTTGCTTTTTTGTGCGAATCCTGCGATGTTTCCGCCACTTAAACTTAAATTCGGGAGATAATTATGAGCAATTTAATGTGGCTTATCATCGCGTCGGGCTTTTTGGCGTTGATTTATGGCATGGGAACGGTGCGTGGCATTCTTGCGGCACCGACTGGTAATGAACGGATGCAGGAGATTGCTTCTGCCATTCAAGAGGGGGCATCGGCTTTCCTTAGTCGGCAATATAGGGCGATTGCTATTGTAGGCGTCGTGATTGCCATTTTGGTCTATTATTTGCTTGGCTGGAAGGTGTCTGTTGGCTTTATCGTTGGCGCGACTTTATCGGGGCTTGCTGGCTATATCGGTATGTTGGTATCGGTGCGCGCTAATGTTCGCACGACACATGCGGCATCGGTCAGTTTAGCGGCTGGCTTATCTATGGCGTTCCGTTCGGGTGCGGTCACAGGTATGTTGGTTGCGGGTCTGGCTCTTCTTGCGGTAGCGGGTTATTTTGCTTTCTTAATCTTTGGGCTTGATATTGCCCCCGATAGTCGCGAAGTCGTTGATGCGATGATTGGGCTAGGCTTTGGGGCATCACTTATTTCTATATTCGCGCGACTTGGCGGCGGCATATTCACCAAAGGCGCAGATGTCGGTGGTGATTTAGTCGGCAAAGTAGAAGCGGGTATTCCCGAAGATGATCCTCGCAATCCTGCGACCATAGCAGATAATGTCGGCGATAATGTTGGCGACTGCGCTGGTATGGCGGCAGATTTATTTGAAACCTATGCTGTTACAATCGTGGCGACTATGGTGCTCAGCTCCATATTCTTCTCGGCAGATGCATTGGTAATGATGTTGTATCCGCTAACAATCGGGGCGACTTGTATTATCACTTCTATCATCGGCACATTTTTTGTGCGTCTGGGTAAAAGTCAATCCATTATGGGGGCGCTTTATAAAGGCTTTATTGCTTCGGCGGTGTTCTCGCTGATTGCGCTTTATTTCGTGACCGACCATGTTATCGGGCTAGAAACACAGCGCATCGTGGAAGGGCAAGCCGTTACAGGGCTAGACCTTTATCTATGTGGTGTGGTGGGGCTTGCCATTACGGGTCTCATCGTGTGGATTACTGAATATTATACAGGCGTTGATTATCGCCCTGTTAAATCAATTGCCGCCGCTTCCGAAACAGGGCACGGCACAAATGTTATTCAAGGGCTGGCTGTTTCTATGGAAGCGACTGCTTTGCCATCATTGGTTATCGTGGTTGGTATTTTCGCAACCTATGCATTGGCGGGCTTGTTCGGCATTGCGATTGCGGTGACAACGATGTTGGCACTGGCGGGTATGGTCGTGGCACTAGACGCATTCGGTCCCGTTACAGATAATGCTGGTGGCATTGCGGAAATGGCTGAACTGCCAGAAGATGTCCGCAAAACAACAGACGCATTAGACGCTGTTGGCAATACAACAAAAGCGGTCACCAAAGGCTATGCGATTGGCTCTGCTGGTTTGGGTGCTTTGGTGTTGTTTGCGGCTTATACGCAAGACCTAAAATACTTTGCGAATAATTCGTCTTATGCCTATTTTGAAGGTGTCACGCCTGACTTTTCTTTGTCCAATCCTTATGTGGTTATTGGCTTGTTTGTTGGTGGTATGTTGCCTTATCTTTTTGGTGCTATGGGTATGATGGCAGTGGGGCGCGCAGGGGGTGCTATCGTTGAAGAAGTGCGCCGCCAGTTCCGTGAAAAGCCCGGCATCATGAAGGGCACAGAAAAACCAGATTACACTGCGGCAGTAGATTTACTGACACGCGCGGCAATCAAAGAGATGATTGTTCCGTCTTTATTGCCCGTGTTATCGCCTATCGTTTTATACTTTGTGATAAGCAGTGTTGCGGATAAATCTGCAGGGTTCTCGGCTTTGGGTGCGATGTTGTTGGGTGTTATTGTGACGGGGCTATTCGTGGCTTTGTCTATGACGGCTGGCGGTGGCGCATGGGATAATGCCAAGAAATATATTGAAGACGGGCATCATGGCGGCAAAGGCTCTGAGGCACATAAGGCGGCGGTGACAGGTGATACTGTTGGCGATCCTTATAAAGACACAGCAGGTCCTGCTATCAATCCTATGATTAAGATAACGAATATCGTAGCGTTGTTATTGCTGGCTATACTAGCCCATTAGGGATTAGGTTTTAGGGGTGGTGGTTTATAAATCGCCGCCACTCCCGAACCGCCCGAAATTACCCAAAATTTGTCGCAAAGCAGATAGAGTGCTGCCTTGTGTTTGTGTTTCCTCATCGCTATAGGCAACGATGATACCATCGTCTAATCCATATTTATTGATAGCGGTAACTTTATCATTTCCGTCAAATTCTATTGCCATTATGCGCCGCTCTTTTTCGTCTGGGCTGAATAGGGTGTGTGTTTCGTAGCGGCTATAGATATAATATATGGTGCGATTATCAATTGCCGATTGCGATGAGGGCACACCCAATAGGGCGATGACTTCTAATCTGTCTGTGCCGTTTTCAACTTGTGCTAGCCGTGATGGTTCAAACACATAGCCACGATAATCCACAACGGGGGTGCAAGCGGCAAGGCTTGTTGCCAAAGCAACAGCGCATAGGTGTTTTGTGTATTTGTTATATTTCATCTATAATCCTTATCTGCAATGCTTCTACTTTATATAGAGGCATTTTACAAGTCATGCGATAAAAGGCTGAGAAAAATAATGGG
The DNA here is from genome assembly GCA_015163825.1 of Alphaproteobacteria bacterium. Lineage (GTDB taxonomy): Bacteria > Pseudomonadota > Alphaproteobacteria > RS24 > RS24 > JAAOIL01. The sequence goes on from JAAOIL010000162.1 coordinate 6,364, forward strand.
ACTATGGAATTTATTATGGGGGCGACGCGCGCCAGATGTGTCGCGCACTTATACGGCATTGGTGGCGGCGGCTAGGGCATTGCCCCTTTACGAGGCGGGGGCACCCGATACATTAGATGGGCGTTTTGATATGTTGGTTTTACATTTGCACCTTGTTTTGCGCAGATTGCGGGTGCTGGGGCAGGATAACAGCCCCGAATCACATCGTTTCGCGCAAGCCTTATTTGACCATTTTTTCCAGAATATGGACGAAACCTTGCGTGAAATGGGCGTGGGGGATACGAGCGTTGGCAAACGTATTCGCAAGATGGCGCAAGCCTATTATGGTCGGGCGAAGGCTTATGACATTGCTTTGTCGGGGGCATTATCCGCTTCCAGCCCCGACCAGATAGACAAAGTGGCGGTGGTCTTGGCTCGCAACCTCTATCCTGATTGTGCCCCTGATAGTCATACACCCCCATCGCTTGCGAGATTGGCGACTTATATTATTTCGTTTGAGGCGGGTTTGGGTGTATGCTCATTGGCACAAATCAGTGCTGGTTCTGTGCCGAATATATCCCCTTGATATACTCCTTGATATACTCCTTGATATACTCCTTGATATATTCTGAAAATTGTCGCATTTTACAGGTTGAAAAAAAGGAAAAGATTTTATGAAGCATACAGAGACGAAAGTCACGATAGCCGTAGATGCGATGGGTGGTGATCATGGAGCCTCGGTTGTTATTCCGTCTTTGGTTCGTGTTTCGCAACATTATACGGAGGGCTTTTTCATTCTGTATGGGGATGAGGCGCAGATAGAGGCGCAGTTGAGCGAGCACCCCTCATTGCGGAGCATCACACGGGTAGAGCATTGTGAAATGGCGATACCGATGGATATGAAGCCGGCGCGTGCTTTGCGTGTTGGTCGCCGTGTTAGCAGTATGTGGCAAGCGATAGAAGCGGTTAAAGCGGGTCAGGCGCAAGCGTGTCTTTCGGCGGGCAATACTGGTGCGTTGATGGCGATGTCCAAGATTATTTTACGCACCCATGCGGGGATAGAGCGACCCCCGATTGCGGGGCTATGGCCGACATTAGAGGGCGAGAGTGTTGTGCTAGATGTTGGCGCAACGATAGGTGGCACGGCATCACAATATGTGCAGTTTGCGGTTATGGGTGTTGCTTATGCGAAGATTGTTTTGGGATTGGATAATCCTCGTGTTGCGTTATTGAATATCGGCATAGAGGATATCAAAGGCACGGATAGCATTAAGCATGCGGCGGAATTATTGTCTTCGTCTAATTTGAATTTCATCGGCTTTATTGAGGCAGATGCGATAGGGCGCGGCGAGGCGGATGTCGTTGTGACAGACGGCTTTACAGGCAATGTCGCGGTAAAAGCGGCGGAGGGGACATCACGACAAATCTCGGCGATATTGAAAATCTCTATGGAGCGCAGTCTTATGGCACGGCTTGGGTTTTTCTTGGCGCGGGGGGCCTTTACGACATTGCGCGGCAAGATGAACCCGAATGCGTCAAATGGGGGCATGTTGCTTGGCTTGCGTGGCAGTGTTATTAAAAGTCATGGCGGTGTTGATGCAGAGGGTTTTGCTATCGCGGCTGAGGTGGCGATAGAAGTTGCGAAAGCCGATATCGCCAGCGTCATTGAAAGAGATATAGAAGCCATGCAAACTCTATTAGATGAAGCATGGGCAGAAGAGGTGGAAGGATGATACGCGCAAAAATAACAGGACTTGGTGTTTATCTACCGCAGAACATTGTGACGAATGATGACCTCGCCAAAACATTGGATACCAGTGATGAGTGGATAAAATCGCGTTCAGGTATTCGCCAACGCCACATAGCGGCGACGGGGGAGACGACGGCGCAATTGGGTTATCATGCGGCGGTGCGGGCATTAAAAGATGCGAGCCTAACCATAGACGATATTGATACGATTATTGTTGCCACCACCACACCGGAGCGCACCACACCCTCGACAGGGGCATATATTCAGCATCAGTTTGGTGTAAGTCATGGGGCGGTGTTTGATGTGCAGGCGGCTTGTTCGGGCTTTGTCTATGGGCTGGATACGGCGGCGGCGCGGATAGAGACAGGGCGGTCGCAAAATACTTTGATGATAGCGGCAGAAACGATAAGTCGCATTACAGATTGGCAAGATAGAAGCACGGCAGTTCTATTTGGCGATGGGGCGGGTGCTGTTGTTATGCAAGCCAGCGAAACCCCCGATAAAAAGAGCGGTGCACAAGTGTTGGGTAGTTACCTTCGCCTTGATGGTATGTTGACGGATATATTAGAAACCGATGGCGGGGCTTCTTATAATCAAACATCGGGTGTGTTGCGTATGCACGGCAAAGAGGTGTTTCGCCATGCGGTCAGAAACATTGCTTCATCGGTGGAAATTTTACTAGAGCAAGAAAATATGACAATGGATGAAATAGATTGGTTCATTCCCCACCAAGCCAATCTGCGTATTATAGATGCGGTCGGCAAAAAACTTAACTTCCCCGAAGCAAAAACGATTATCAGTGTAGATAAACACGCCAATACATCGGCTGCCTCTATCCCTCTGGCACTGGCGGTGGGCGTGGAAGACGGACGCATAAAAAGAGGCGACACCCTTATGTTGGCGGCTATGGGGGCTGGTCTCAGTTGGGGGTCTAGCCTCGTGCGTTGGTAAGGTGCGGCGTGGTAATTGCGCTGTAATTTCGCTTGCTATATCATAAATTTAGCCCTTATATGGTGGGATTATGGAAGACACAAAACCCGATACGCTAACACGTGCCGAATTGGCAAATCTCGTCCATATAGAAATCGGCTTGCCTAAACAGGAATCTACCAAAATAGTGGAAACTTTATTAGACGAAATATCTATCGCATTAGAAAGAGGCGAAGAAGTTAAACTCGCCTCATTTGGCAATTTTTCATTGTTGCAGAAAAAAGAAAGAGTCGGGCGTAACCCTAAAACGGGGGTGGTCGTGCCGATTTCACCGCGCAGGGTTGTCAGTTTCAGAGCCAGCCAAGTGCTTAAAAACAAAGTGGATAAATCTATGAGCGATATTAAAAAATGACCGAAACAAAGCCCACGCCGCAAACTACAAGCACCTTTCAAAGCATCGCACAAGTGGCAGCAGATCTGGGGGTGGAGCCGCATGTGTTGCGCTTCTGGGAAACAAAATTTACTGAAATAGCACCGCATAAACATACAGGCGGGCGCAGACTCTATCGGGCAGATGATATTGCTTTAGTGCGCGGTATTCATCATTTACTCTATGGGCAAGGGCTTACGATTAAGGGGGCGCAAAAAGTGCTCGCCGATAATGGCACCGCCTATATTCGCAATATGGGCGCAAACATTACCAAAGGTAAAGCCCCAACGCTTGTCTCTATGGCAAATGCCGCCGCACCCGTCGCCCACGACGCTCTGCTAAATGGTGCCAATAAACGCACCCTAGAAGATATTCGCGAAAAATTAACACAAGCCCACGCATTGCTAACCGCTAACCCCGACAACACAGCCCCCGATACAGACTAGAACTTGTGAGACGCATAAAAACCTGTTAAAGCGAGGGCAGTCGGAGTGTAGCGCAGCTCGGTAGCGCACTTGTCTGGGGGACAAGGGGTCGTGGGTTCAAATCCCGCCACTCCGACCATTTATTTTTTTGATGAGAGCGTGAGGGCATAGTTCGTGCTTCGCCCACCTGCAGAATTTTTTTGTAAAATACCACGTTCTATTAAATCGGTGATGTCGCGCAGAGCGGTATCTTGTGAGCACTTACCAATTTTCGCCCATTTGCTAGAGGTCAGATTTCCTGTAAAGCCATCAAATAAGCGATTGATAAATAAACGTTGCCGCTCATTAAATAAGTCCTCTTTATGATTATCCCAAAAATGCGACTTGGTTAATACAACCGCAAGCATTTTATCAGAGGCTATAATCGTGTTCCGCAAACACTCCAAGAACCAGATAATCCATAATGTTATATCCAGCCCCCCTTTTTGACATTGTTCTAGCACATCATAATATCCCTTGCGCTGCTTTTGTATTTGCGAAGACATACTATAAAAACGCTTTTGACTTTGCTCTGCTTGCGCCAATGTCATATCAGCAATGGCACGGGCAATGCGTCCATTACCATCATCAAAAGGATGAATAGTGACAAACCAAAAATGCGCCAATGCCGATTTCAAAACTAAATCCATATCAGAGGGCGTGTTATACCACGCCATAAAATCCATCATCTCTTTTTCTAAGCGATCAAAGGTGGGGGCTTCATAATGCACTTTTTCTTTGCCAATAGCCCCCGATACAACTTGCATTGCCCCCGCAGAATCATCTCGCCATTCCCCGACATTGATATGCTGCATACCACTGCTACCCGCACGAAAAAGCGCAGTGTGCCAATTACACAAACGCTCTTTCGTTAAAGGCTTGTTGTGTTTTTGCGTGGCATCTAACATTATTTCAACAATGCCCTCAACATCGCGCGAGGGCGGGATAGGGGTGGCAATATCCATACCCAGTTTGCGCGCAATTGAAGATCGCACTTGTTCAGCATCTAGTGTTTCACCTTCAATCTCTGATGTCTTGGTGACATCATGAGTTAGTGTCTCCAGCGAGGCTTCCTCTTGCAAGATAAACCCAAGCGTTTCCATACGCCCCAGTAGTTTGCCTTGCAAATGCCGAACATCAGCAAGCAAATCTGCAGTTTTTGTATGGTCAATCGTTAGGCGAGGCCAATTTTTCTGATTATGGATATACATATATTCTCCGCATTTTGTGCGGCGAATATAGCCTTTATTCTCCGCATTAGCAAGAATAATCACCGCACTTTATGCGGAGATTAGCGCATAATTCCCACACTTACGCCATTTATTCGGGTTTTTGCATCCATTTGATGAGTATGGCGGGGGGGATTGTCCATAACAGCCCTGCACTCAAATAGAATAAGAAGGTTGCCAGCGCATTATCCGCCACACCACTTTCAAGAAAGGGGGTGCTGATGACAACTGCCAATACCATCATCGCATAAATTGGTAGCCATATAATAATGGCAATCATACCGAAGAATTTCCGTGTTCTCTTTTTCATAAAAAGACTATAGCGCATTTTGTGCGTGATAAAATCACCTTTATTATTTATAGTGATTTTATGAAAAGAGATGTAGCGATATGGTTATTCACCCTTGCGGCTTCGGTTGTGGTGTTGGTGTTGGTGGGGGGGCTAACGCGTTTAACGGATAGTGGTTTGTCTATCACGCAGTGGCAGCCGATAGCGGGGATAGTGCCGCCGCTTACAGATGAAGCGTGGGCACAAGCCTTTGCGCTTTATCGGCAGATACCGGAATATCAGCTTATCAATCATGGTATGAGCCTTGCGGACTTCCAATATATTTATTGGTGGGAGTGGGCGCATCGTGCTTTAGGCAGAATGGTTGGGTTGATATTTCTTGTGCCGTTCATTATTTTTCTTATGCGGCGGCGCTTATCCCGCCACGAACTACCGCCTTTATTGATATTATTTGCCATGGGGGCGGCGCAAGGTATTTTGGGTTGGTATATGGTGCAGAGCGGTTTGGTTGATAACGTTGATGTTAGTCATTATCGTTTGGCATCGCATTTGGGATTGGCGTTGGGGATATTCGTATTTAGTCTGTGGCTGGGGCTTTGCTATTGGTATGGGCGACCGCGCAATAGGGGCAGTCATCACAGACAAGCGGCATTTATTCTGGCTTTGGTGTGGGGGCAATCTTTGTTGGGGGCATTGGTGGCGGGGTTAGATGCTGGCACAATCTATAATGATTTTCCCCTTATGGATGGCGCATGGTTCCCCGAAGGTTTATTTTCCCCAATAAAAGGGGGTGTGCTGGGTGACCCTTTAAGCGTCCAATTCCTCCACCGCATAACAGCCTATGCCTTGCTTGGGCTGGCTCTGTGGCATATTTTTAGCACCAGAGGAAACGGCAGAGGAAACGGCAGAGGAAACGGCAAAGCCTTATTAACCGCCATTTTCGGGCAGATGTTATTGGGCATAGCCACTCTCCTTTATACAGCGCCCTTATTATTGGCGGTGGCACATCAAATCGGGGCGGTGGTGGTTTTGGCTCTGGCAACGGCGCATCTCTATAATTTACGCTATATGGTAAAATAGATGTTGATTTTCTGCGGATTTATCAGTAGAAGGACGCAATCATTCAAGAAGGAAAGATAAGTGATGAAAACATACTCTGCCAAACCTGCGGAAATAGAAAAGAAATGGGTGCTGATTGATGCGACCAATATGGTGGTCGGGCGTCTAGCGGCTGCCATTGCTTTGCGTTTGCGTGGTAAGCATTTGACGCATTACACACCGCATATGGATTGCGGCGATAATGTTATCATCATCAATGCCGATAAGATTTCTTTCACAGGCAGAAAAATGAGTAACAAAAAATATTATCGCCATACTGGTTATCCGGGCGGCATTAAAGAGACGACTCCTGAAAAGATATTGGAAGGTCGTTTTCCCGAACGTGTTGTAGAGATGGCGATTAAAAGAATGCTACCGAGCGGTCCTTTGGGGCGGCAGTTGATGCGTAATCTAAAAGTCTATGCGCGTGATACACATCCACACGAAGCACAGTCACCAGTGGTGCTAGATTTAGCGGCAGCCAATGCCAAGAATGTAAGGAAATAATATGTCCGAGACGACACTAGAAAATCTTGACGAAGCCCTCGCCAATGCAAAGCGTGAAGAGAAAGCGGCAGATGCAAATCCCGCCTCTACTGCTTCTGCCGCAGCTGATGCGCCAGAAGAGGCATCAGTGCTTGTGGAACCTCAGATAGATGATTTGGGTCGTTCTTATGCGACTGGCAAACGCAAAGATGCGGTTGCTCGTGTCTGGATTAAGCCCGGCACAGGTAAAATCACCGTCAATGGTAAAGACGAAACAATATATTTCCCTCGTCCTGTGTCGCGTATGGTTATGCGTCAGCCTTTGGTGGCGGCAGGTCGTGATGGTCAGTTTGATGTTGTGGCGACCGTTCGTGGTGGTGGTCTTTCTGGGCAAGCGGGTGCCGTGCGGCATGGATTATCTAAGGCGTTGACCTATTATGAGCCTGCTTTACGGGCAGTTTTGAAAAAAGAGGGCTTCCTCACGCGCGATAGCCGTGTGGTAGAGCGCAAGAAATATGGACGAGCGAAAGCCCGCCGTAGCTTCCAATTCTCTAAACGATAAGATAAAATGGTCAAATAGCCTTGAGAAAGGGGGAGCCATTAGGCTCCTTTTTTGTTATGAATAAGGCTTGAAGCAAAGGAGATTGATATGAATAAGACAATAGACGGAACAAGTGTCACAATAGATGACATTATGGAATATCTTCCGCATCGTTATCCATTTCTTTTGGTGGATAGGGTGGAGGAGATGAATGGTGAAGACAGCGCCGTCGGTATTAAAAATATCACGGCGAGCGAGCCATGGTTTACGGGACACTTCCCGACCGAACCGATATTTCCGGGTGTGCTGATTATTGAGGCGATAGCACAAACTTCGGCAATCCTTGTGGCGCACGCGAAAAAGCAAACGGGGGAGCATGTGAAATCTAACATCGTTTATTTTATGGCGGTGGATAATATGCGTTTTCGTCATCCTGCCAAGCCGGGTGATCAGTTGCGCATCCATGTAGAAAAGATGAAGTCGCGCGGCTTTATTTATCGCTTCAAGGGCAGAGTTATGGCGGGGGATAATCTCATCGCTGAAGGCGAAACAATGATGATGGCAGTGGTAGAAGAAAACAAATGACAAAGAAAATAAAAGTAGGGGTGATTGGGGCATCGGGCTATACAGGTGCGGATGCCGTGCGTTTGCTGGCAGGGCACCCCTATGCAGAGATTGTCGTTCTTTGTGCTCATACGCATGCAGGGCAAAATATGGAGGATATATTCCCTCAATTTACGGGGCTTGCTCTGCCGCCTTTGCAAAAGGTGGAAGATGTTGATTGGTCTAAAATAGATGTTGTGCTTTGTGGCTTGCCGCATGCGACGGCACAAGATGTGATTTGCACACTACCAGATGATTTGAAGATTATAGATATGTCTGCCGACTTCCGCTTGCGCAATGCGGATACTTATGCGCAATGGTATGGTCGCGCCCACACAGCACCTGCTTTATTAAGCCAAGCGGTTTATGGGTTAAGCGAACATTATGGCGATGAAATAAAATCGGCAAGACTTGTTGCGTGTCCGGGTTGTTATCCGACAGCCGTTTTGCTTTTGCTTTTGCCATTGGTGAAGGCGGGATTGATAGATGTGGACGACCTCATCATTGATGCGAAATCAGGTGTCAGTGGGACGGGGCGCAACGTGAAAGAGAGCAATTTATTTTGCGAAACAGCCGAAGGCACACAAGCCTATAGTGTCGCCGCCCATCGCCATGCACCAGAGATTGAACAAGAACTGGCGCGTGTGGCGGGGTGTGATGTTGTGGTTAATTTCACGCCCCACCTCATCCCGATGAATAGGGGGGAGTTGGTTAGTATTTATGCCAAAAGCAAAAGTCGGGCAGCAGATATTCGGGCGGCATTGGCAAGTGCTTATGGGGATGCGGCGTTTATTCATATCGGGGCGACAGGGCTTGTGCCTTCCACGCGTCATGTGCGGGGGTCTAATTATGCGATGCTCAATGCTTTTGACGATAGAATTGACGGGCGGGTAATTTTGTTTGCAGCGATTGATAATTTGGTAAAAGGCTCCAGTGGTCAGGCGGTGCAGAATATGAATCTTATGTTTGGCTTCGGCGAGACTTGCGGGCTAGAACAACAACCGCTAGCCCCATAATGGAGACGGAATAATGGAAGAAGAATTTCAACGTATTGCCCGACTGCCGCCTTATGTGTTTGAGCGGGTTAATCAGCTAAAGGCGCAATCGCGGGCGGCGGGCAACGATATTATTGATTTTGGTATGGGTAATCCAGATTTGCCGACCCCCCCGCATATTGTTGAGAAATTGGTGGAAACCGTTCGCAATCCGCGTACGCATCGCTATTCTGCGTCTAAGGGGATTGTTGGTTTGCGCCGTGCGCAGGCAAGATATTACGAACGTCGCTTTGGGGTTAAGCTCAATCCAGATACGGAAGTTATCGCCACACTCGGCTCTAAAGAAGGCTTTGCGAATATGGCGCAAGCGATTACCAATCCGGGTGATGTGTTTCTTGTGCCTAACCCGACTTATCCTATCCATCCGTTTGGTTTTATTATATCGGGTGCTACTATTCGGCACTTACCCTTATCGGATGATACCGATTTTATGGAAGTGCTAGATAAAGCCGTGGCACATTCCCACCCCAAGCCGAAAGCATTGGTGCTTAACTTCCCTGCCAATCCGACAGCGCAAATTGTGGATTTAAGTTTTTATAAAGAAGTGGTGCGCTATGCGAAAAAACACGATATTATTTTATTGTCAGACCTCGCCTATGCGGAGATTTATTTTGATGAAAATGCGCGACCCCCTTCTATTTTACAAGTAGAGGGGGCGCGTGATGTGGCGGTAGAATTTACGTCTTTGTCTAAAACTTTTTCTATGCCGGGTTGGCGTGTCGGGTTTGCGGTGGGTAATGAAAATCTTATTCGGGCTTTGACGCGTATTAAATCCTATTTAGATTATGGGGCATTCACCCCTATACAGGTGGCGGCGGTAACAGCGTTAGATTCCCCTGATAGTGTCATACAAGAGATTCGCGACACCTATAAAGAACGCCGTGATACGGTGGTAGATGTATTCGCAAGGGCTGGTTGGCATGTGCCAGCACCAGCCGCAACAATGTTTGCGTGGGCGAAAATCCCCCCGATATTTGGCGATATGAAATCGCTAGAGTTCTCGACTTTGCTATTGCAAGAGGCGCATGTTGCGGTTTCACCCGGCATTGGCTTTGGTGAATATGGCGATGGTCATGTTCGTATTGCTTTGGTGGAGAACGAGCAACGTGTGCGCCAAGCAGGGCGCAACCTCAAGCGATTTATTGAAGATTATAGCCGCGAAAAGAAATCGGCATGAGTGCGCCTTCTTTACGCATTGGTCTTGCAGGGCTAGGGGTCGTGGGGGCGACGCTTGCCAAGCGATTATTATCGGGGGCGGTGTCGGGTGCGGTATTGACGGCAGTATCGGCGCGTGATGCTAACCGAGATAGAGGCATAGATTTATCGGGGCTAGAATTTGTCGCCGATGCCACCACCCTTGCCCAATCGGATAATGTTGATGTGGTGGTGGAGTTAATCGGGGGTAGCAATGGGGCGGCATTAAATCTTGTGCGGGCGGCAGTGGCGGCGGGTAAGCCTGTTATCACTGCCAATAAAGCGATGTTGGCAGAACACGCCGATGAGTTATCGTTAGCCACCACGCCCATATCGTATGAGGCGGCGATAGCGGGGGGTATCCCGATTGTCAAAACCTTGCGTGAGGGTTTGGTAGGAAATAATATCCTCGCGCTTGGTGGTATTTTGAATGGCACTTGTAATTACATATTAACACGCATGGAAGAGGCGGGGTTATCTTTTGATGATGCTCTGGCAGAAGCACAAGCGGCAGGGTTTGCGGAAGCCGATCCAACACTAGATATAAGCGGTGCCGATGCGGCGCAGAAATTAATTCTGCTGGGGGCGTTAGCGTTTGATGTGCGCCCCGATATAAATAAGTGGTCGGTGCTGGGTATTGAACATATCACGGCACGCGATATTGCTTTGGCGCAAGAGTTCTCTTATGTCATTCGCTTGGTGGCGATTGCCTCGTGTCGCGATAATCAAATCTATATGCAAGTTGCGCCTATGCTTGTGCGACAGGGCTCGGCATTGGCACAGATAAAACGAGAGACCAATGCGGTATTCATTGAGGCAGAGCCAGTCGGGCGATTGATTTTGCAAGGCGCGGGTGCGGGTGGTGGTGCGACTGCCTCTGCGGTGTTGGCGGATATTGCCGATATGGTGGCGGGGCGTGGTCGTTCCCTATTTGCGCATCCGACAAAAGATATGCGCGAATCGCCAGCCGATGGTGTGATGTCTGCCCCCGATAGGATGTGGTATTTGCGCCTTATGCTAACGAATAAGGCGGGTAGCATTGCTCAAATCACGCAAATTTTGGCAGAAAATGGCGTTTCGGTAAAAGAAGTTGTGCAAAGGTCGCAACACGGTGATGACAATCGCTTGCCGATTGGCTTTATTACGGATAAGGCTTCGGCACAGGCGATAATGCAGGTGGGCGCGGCATTACAGGCGCGGGACGATATCTGTAGTGATATTGTGCATTTGCCTCTTTATGACGATGATTGATAAGGATTAAGAATGACAAAAAAGACAGATAGAATAAATCGGGTTTTAACGATGGAACTGGCGCGTGTAACAGAACGCGCGGCTGTTTCGGCGGCACGATTGATAGGTCGTGGTGATGAGAAGGCGGCAGACCAAGCGGCGGTTGATGCCATGCGGCGCGAACTCAATGCGCTAGACATTGATGGCGAAGTTGTCATAGGCGAGGGCGAGCGCGATGAAGCCCCGATGTTATTCATTGGCGAAAAAGTTGGCACGGGCAAAGGTCCCAAAGTAGATATTGCCTTAGACCCATTAGAAGGCACGACATTAACGGCAAAGGGTATGGGTAATGCGCTTGCGGTTGTGGCGATGGCACAAGCGGGTAGCCTATTGAATGCGCCCGATGTTTATATGGATAAGATTGCACTTGGCGGTGGCTATCCTGATAACCTTGTTGATTTAGATGCCGACCCTGCCGATAATGTTAAGGCGGTGGCGAAAGCGAAGGGTGTTGATGTTGCGCATTTGAATGTGTGCATATTAGATCGCCCTCGCCATGCGGAGATGATAGCGAAAGTGAGAGAGATTGGGGCGCGGATAACACTCATCACGGATGGTGATATTGCTGGCATTATTCACACGACAGACCCCAGCACGGGCATAGATTTATATATGGGCACGGGGGGGGCGCCAGAAGGTGTTTTGGCAGCCGCAGCCTTGCGTTGCACAGATGGGCAAATGCAGGGGCGGCTGGTGCTAAACGATGACGGACAAAAAAAGAGAGCCCAGAAAATGGGTATTACCGATTTCACAAAAAAATATAGCGTAGAAGAAATGGCAAAGGGTGATGTTGTGCTATCGGCTACGGGTGTGACGTCTGGCTCTATGCTTTCGGGTATTGTTCATGTTAATGGGGTAAAGGGGGCGCAAAATGAAATCTGGACGGATACATTGCTGATGCGCTCTTCCACTGGCACTATTCGCTGGATTAAAGCGCGTCATACACACGCGCACAAATTTCACCTCGCCTAAACAATGGTAGCGCAATGAAAGAGGCGGCAGCATATCAAGTGCAACGTTCTGCTTCGGCGCGATTTTGGAAAATGCGTCCGATTGATGATAATAAAATCCTCGCCATAACCCAACGCCATCAACTACCAGAGATAATCGCCCGCCTTTTATGTTTGCGCGGGGTTGCGCTTGATGATGTGCCGCATTATTTATCGCCTAAACTGCGTGATATAATGCCAGATCCCCTATCATTGCGTGATATGGATAAAGCCGTTTCCCGCCTAGCAACCGCCATAGAGCAAGGCGAGACAATCGCTGTGTTCGGCGATTATGATGTTGATGGCGCAACCTCATCGGCTATTTTATATCATTATTTATCGGCGCTAGGCTTGCCGCCACGCCTTTATATCCCCGACCGCCAAACGGAGGGCTATGGTCCCAATCATAATGCGTTTTCTATTCTGAAAGAAGAGGGGCATAATATAATCGTCTGTGTTGATTGTGGCACAATGGCACATGATGTATTGGCGAAAGCCAAAGCGGACGGCACAGAAATTATCGTCATAGACCATCACCAAAGCGGGGGTGGTTTGCCGTCTTGTGCTGCCCTTATCAACCCGCGCCGTGCTGATGATGATAGCGGGCTAGATTATTTAGCAGCCGTTGGTGTGGTGTTTTTTGTGGTCGTCGGGTTGCATCGGGAACTTCGCAAACGCGGCTTTTTTGATGAAAAAGAAATGCCCGATTTAATGGGCTATTTAGATTTAGTGGCACTCGGCACGGTCTGTGATGTCGTGCCATTGCAAGGGGTTAATCGGGCTTTCGTGCAACAGGGCATAAAGGTTCTACAAGGCAAAAATAGTAATATGGGGCTAGGGGCGTTGGCACGGGCGGCTAAATCCGAGCCGCCTTATGGCACTTATGAAATGGGCTTTCAATTAGGACCCCGCCTCAATGCTGGGGGGCGTGTCGGGCAGGCTAATCTGGGGGTGCGCCTATTGACCAGCGATGATGCAGAAGAACTGGTCGGCATTGCCGCGCGCCTTGATGATTTCAACAAACAACGCCAAAGTATTGAAAAAACCGTGCTAGCGGAATCCCTCGCTATGGTGGAAACAAAAATAGGCTCGTCAAATACACCGCCGCCTTTTTTATTGGTCGCTAATGAAGACTGGCATATCGGGGTTGTCGGTATTGTCGCTAGTCGTTTGAAAGACCGCTATCATCGCCCAAGTTTTGTGTTGGGGTTTAATGACGGCAAATTTAAGGGGTCGGTGCGCTCTATCAGTGGCGTGGATATCGGGCGGATGGTGGCAACAGCCGTTGATAACAATATCATTGAGGGCGGGGGAGGGCACGCTATGGCAGCAGGGGTCACCCTGACCCCCGCACAATTACCCGCCTTTGAATCTTATCTGGCAGAAGCCCTTGAAGGCAAAGTGCAAGACACACCAAAAGAACTTATGCTTGATGGATCGCTAACACCAAAGGCGGCGACGCGTGATTTTTATGAAAGTTTGCAAGAGGTTGGTCCCTTCGGGGCAGGTAATGCCGAGCCATGTTTTGCTCTGCCTGATGTCAGAATCATAAAGGCGACAATCGTGGGCGACCAACACGTGCGCTGCATCATAAGCGGCATAGATGGCGGCAGTCTAAAAGCAATGGCGTTTGCCTCTGTGCCAGAAGATGTGCGTCATGCTCTGTTGCAAAACCCCTATCGCGCCCACATTGCGGGCACTCTGCGCCCCGACGATTGGAACGGCAAAAACGATACCCAATTCTTCATCCGTGATATAGCCCTACCCTAAAGGGCATGCCCCTTGACAGAAAAAGGGGGGCGGCATATCTTGTGAATCAGGAAAATTATATCCGCAAATGAGGTGGAATCATGAAGACGAACGATTTAGATTTAATACACGAAGACGTACTGATTGATGGGCGTATGCCTAGTTTTTGGGAGCACTTTGCTGATATGTGGAAGCCTGTCGCGGATATAAAATTGCACAGACCTAAAGTTGGTATGGCGCGTTGGGATGCGGATACACAAAGGATTAAAACATATTATGACAAAGCCTTAAAAACTTTAGACACCGAGATAGACCAACATGTCCAACGATAAAGATGACAAAACACCCATTGCTTCGTCTGAGGAAACAAGTCCAGTTACAAAATTAGGTGATGATAATCATGTTATCACAACAAAGGGATTTTCTGGTCCTGTGCCGCCGCCCGATATGTTACACGAATATGAAAATGTATTGCCAGGGGCTGCGGAAAGAATTTTTATTCTTGCAGAGAAAAATCAAAGTGCTAGTGAAAAAATTACTTATGGCGTTATATCAAATGATAAAGAGAAAATCCGCTATAGTTTTATTGTGTCTATTGTTTCTTTAATTGTGCCATTTGCACCAGCCGCAATAAGTATGTATCTAGGGCAAAACCCCTTTTTGAGTGGTGGTCTAGGAATTATTGGGGCGATAATTTTGATTTTGCTTCCTAAAATTGGTGCACGTCCAGAAGCGGATTCATCTACCGAGTAAGGAAAATCCCGCCTTGAAATTAGTGGCGATTGGGGTTATATGGGGCGCATAAGTCTGTTGCACCCTTCGTCTATCGGTTAGGACGCCAGGTTTTCAACCTGGAAAGAGGGGTTCGATTCCCCTAGGGTGTACCAGACTTTTTCCCTAAATTCAGATTATCTTGCGGCTTGGTAGATTTTGTCGTCGCCTTCCCATACGCGTTTGATAAACTGGTCACGACCAGAACGGAAGCGATAATATTTATAGCGCACGGCATTGCGGCGATAATAATCTTGGTGATAATCTTCGGCGGTATAGAATTTATCGGCTTTTTCAAGGCTTGTTGCGATGGTGTTAAACTTGCCCGATGCTTCTAGTGCTTTGATAGCCCCTTTGGCTAATCTTTTTTGTTTGGTGTTGGCATAATATATTGCGGTGGAATATTGTCGCCCTCTATCCACGAAACTGCCAGTGCCATCGCTTGGGTCGTGCATACGCCAGAATGCGCTCAGCAATTCTTGATAGCTAACGATGTTGGTATCGTAAGGCACTTTGACCGTTTCGCGGTGTTGCGTTGCCCCCGATGCGACATCCCGATAAGCAGGGCGCACCTTCGCGCCACCCATATAGCCAGAGATAACATCGCCAACCCCTTCTATTTGTTCAAAGTCTGATTCCGTGCACCAGAAGCACCCGCCAGCGAAATAGGCAATTGCTTGTTCCGCTTGTGCTTGGGTGGTGGCGAGCGGGGAAGCCAGAATGGTGGAAAAGATGAGGGCGTATAATATATGTTTCATTGGTTTGTCTCCTTGTTTTCATTATGGCTTATTTTATAGGCGGGTGTCCAGCCCCGCGCTCTTTCTTTGCCGAGCAACCAGTCGCGCTTGCTCATTTTTTTGCGTAAGCGCGCTATGGCATCGGCGGCGAGGATAGGCACTCCCAGATTTTGTCGGGCGGGGTTGGTGAGATAAAGATTTGCCCATTTAGCACCTTCGCGGAGGTCGGCATTGGGGGGCGTGGCAGTCGCATAGAGTTCAACCAGCAAGGCTTGTGCCGTGAAATGTCCGGCATTGGCAGCACGATCTATCCACATAATGCCAGTTTTGTTGTCGCCAATATCCAGCAGACATTCGCCCAAGGCGGTTTGGGCATCTTCAAAGCCTCTGCCTTGTGTGGCGATGGGTTCTAGTGCTTCTATTGCGCCAGTGCAATCGCCGCTTTGCTTCAACGCAAACGCATCCCAATAGGGGGAGGGGGCGCGCCGTCCCTCTAATTGCTTGGCACGGACTTTATCTTTTAGCTCTGCGGGCAAAGCGTCGCCTCCCGCAAGCAAGGGCAACATAAAAACAATAAGCAAAAGAGAACGCCGCATAAGACTACCAATGCCCCTTATTTTTCATAGATGCCCATGGCTCGCAAGGCGGTAATGATGCCCCTGCTTGTAATAATTCTACGGAGACATCATCGGGGGAGCGCACAAATGCCATGCGTCCATCACGAGGCGGACGATTGATAACAATCCCGGCATTTTGCAATTTTTGGCAGGTTTCGTAAATGTTCTCTACCTCATAAGCCAGATGCCCGAAATTGCGCCCCTCGCCCAGAGTCTCTGCGTCCCAATTATAGGTCAGTTCTATTTGGGCATCGGGTTGGTCGGGCGGGGCGAGGAATAATAGCGTGAAACGCCCTTCTTCTATTTCAAAGCGCCCCATTTCTGCCAGCCCCAAATGTGTGCAGTAAAACGCCACAGACGCATCTATGTCGCTTATGCGAAGCATAGTGTGTAGATATTTCATACCAATCCCCCTTAACCTTTCCTTAAATAGTGTGCGTTAGTCTAACATTATGAAAGATATGCGCAATAAGAATTTGTTTTTTAGAGGCAAGTGCTATATAAGATAGACTTCACTTTTGAAAAATAATAATTTAACGATAAGAGGTAATACAATGTCAGAGGAAATAGAAGAAGACAACACACAAGAAGAAGCCGTGCCAATAGAGGGCACCGTCAAATGGTTTGATCCTGTTAAGGGTTATGGCTTTATCATTCCTGATGAGGGGGATACGGATATTCTTGTGCATCATTCCACTTTGCGCAGAGGCGGGCACGAGGCTCTTTATACAGGGGCGCGGGTTAAATGCACTATCGTGGAACGCTCGCAAGGCTTCCAAACCGATAGCATTATTGCCGTTGATAATACCGATGCGGAACTTCCCCATCAACGCCAACAGATGGAATCTATGATAGACCAAGTTGAAGATGTGGGCGAACAAACAAGAGCGATTGTTAAATGGTTTAATCGCTTGCGCGGTTTTGGTTTTGTCAATGTAGAAGATGGCGATGATGATATTTTCGTGCATATGGAAGTGCTTCATGCGGCGGGGCTAGATGTGCTTGTGCCGGGTCAATATATATTGGTGCGTTATGGTATGGGTCCTAAAGGCTTGATGGCGACAGAAGTTGTGCGCATAGATGGCGCAGGCGAAGTCGGCACTTACGATGACGACGACTATGATGATGAAGACTATGATGACGATGACGATTTCATAGACGACGATATGGACGATGACGAAGAATAATTCCGCCCCAGATTATTCTGCAGATTATATTGCATCACTAGCCCCGCCCGAACCATTTCGGTTGAGTGTGCGGCGGGGACCTTTCACAACACATAACGGACCATGGTTTCACTGGGCAAAAGATGATGCGTTCAGGCAGGGTGTTCGTGTGGCAAAAAACCACTGCAACAGCAGAGGTATTGTGCATGGCGGCTTTTTAAGTAGCCTCGCTGATGGGCTGGCGGCGACGGCAGTCTTTCGTTCATTGGGGCGCAATTCTGTTACGATAAAACTCTCTACCGAATTCCTCGCTAGTGCAAAAGTCGGGGACTGGCTGCAGGGCACGGCTTGGGTCGTGCGTTCCACCCGCTCCCTCGCCTTTGTGGAGGCACGGGCGTGGCTGGGCGAAGGGCAAGATATGCCAAGTGCCACAGATGACGGTTATATATTCACCGCCTCCGCCATATTCCGCTTATTCGGGGAAACTTCTTGAAATTAATCTCATAATTGCTTAATAGAGGCGGTATGTCGGGGCATGGCGCAGTCTGGTAGCGCACCTGGTTTGGGACCAGGGGGTCGCAAGTTCGAATCTTGCTGCCCCGACCAACTATAACAATCGGAGGAGACTATTATGAAAACGACAAAACTTTTTACGGTTATTTTACTGTCATCTACGCTTCTTATCAGCGCTTGTGCTGATAAGCAAATATTCGTTCTTAAACGAGGCGGCGGCAGTTTGGTTGAAGATGCGCGTCATACTTTCCATTTTGGCGGTATTGGACAAAGCCAAAGCGTTAATGCTGCTGCTATTTGTGGTAGTGCTGAAAGAATTGTTAGTGTTGAAGCGGAAGATACATTTATTAATGGCTTAATTGGACTCATCACGCTTACAATTTATACCCCACGTCAATATCGTGTGCGTTGCGGTTAATTTTGGAACAGGAGAAATATTATGAAAACGGCAAATTTTTTTACGATAATCTTACTTGCATCCACTTTATTTGTGAGTGCATGTGCTAGGCAAGAATTTTCTATCAATGGCGGCAGTGGGAATGTTGCTCGCGATGAAGGCAATCATTTCTTCATTGGCGGCACTTTTCAAAGTCAGACAACCAACGTTGCGGAAATATGCGGAGGCGCAAAAAAAGTTGTGAGTGTTGAAGCCGAACATACTTTTTTGAATTCTATAATCAGTCTTGTGTCTTGGGGCATATATACACCGCGTCAATATCGCGTTATTTGTCGCTAGTAACAAAATGCTTCAACAAGCCCCGCTATTGTGAAAATGATAGCGGGGTTTTTCTTTATGGGGTGATGTGTTAATATCACGCTATGGGCGACCTCCGCATAAAACTGGTTTCTAAAAACCCGATTTCAGCATTTCAATTATTTGATTTGCCGCAACACAATAAAAATGTGCGCTTTGTGCTGGAAGGTGATGATTACGATTGGCTTGTCGTTTGGGACGATCTACCCCCCAGCAAGGGCGAGCGGCTGAGCAATAGCATTGTGCGGGGGCAGTGTTCGCAATCGCGCACGGCTTTGATGACTTACGAACCATCATCGGTGAAACATTATGGCAAAGATTATGTGAAGCAATTCGGGTTGGTTTTAACCTCGCACGAGCCAC
>JAAOIL010000163.1 GCA_015163825.1 Alphaproteobacteria bacterium
ACCGTATCGTAGCGGCACCCCAATAAGTAAAACCTAAAACGCGTGGTGTATTTGGCACATACATTGTATCTATCGTGGTGATATTAAAACCACCCTCGCCAATAAGCGTGGGTATATCGCGATTAACATGACAGCCGCCAGCGATTTTACCCCAGACCCCATCCATACGATTTTGCCATTGACGGATATTGTCATCAGGGGCGCGTCCGTGTTCGCTGAAAAGTAATTTACCGCCGGGCTTTAAGACACGGCGCATACCTTCAAGGGCGCGCAATGTGTCGGGTATCGTGCAGAGTGTGTAAGTTAGCAACACCGTATCAACGCTATTATCGTCTAGTGGTATTTCTTCACCCGGCAGATCTATAAACTCTACATCAAAAGGCACACTGGCAAGTTTTGGCGCGGCACGTTTGCGCATACCATCAGACGGCTCTAGCCCAAAAACCATATCCACTTTAGCGGGGTCATAATATGGCAAGTTCAAGCCTGTGCCCATACCAATCTCTAGCACCCGCCCCTCGCAATGTGGCACAACCTTTTCGCGTTGCTTGCCTATCGGGCGCGTCCCACACGCCGCATTAATTATATGCGGTAAAATATAATTGTCATAAAAGCCCATAATCTGCCTCCTCTAATTTGGCTATAATTTAGTTATGATTTAACTAAATCAGCATAGTCTGCCATCAAGGTCAAACTGATATTATCAGGTGTGAAATGATAATCACCAATTTGCGAAACAGGGGTCACCTCCGCCGCCGTGCCCGTGATGAAACAGGCGCTAAAATCTGCCATTTCATCGGGCATAATCGTGCGTTCAATCGTTTTCACCCCACGTTTAGCGGCAAGCCCTATAACCGTGCGCCGTGTGATGCCGTCCAAAAAGCAATCAGGGGTGGGGGTGTGCAAGACATCATCTTTAACAAAAAATACATTCGCCCCTGTGGCTTCGGCTATGTGCCCGCGCCAATCTAGCATCATCGCATCGGCATAGCCCTTGTCCTCTGCGGCGTGTTTGGAAATTGTGCATATCATATATAACCCCGCCGCCTTCGCATGACATGGTGCGGTCTGCGGTGAAGGGCGACGATATTCCGCCATATCTAAACGGATACCACGACGACGCTCTTCGGGGTCAAAGTAAGACGGCCACTCCCAAACTGCTACGGCTAAATTAATACTATTATTCTGGGCGGATACCCCCACCATCTCGCTTCCCCGCCATGCGACAGGTCTTACATAAGCATCAACTAACTTATTCACCGCTAACACTTCATTGCATATATTATCAATCTCATCTGCCGTGTGGGGTATGGTGAATCCTAAAATCTCCGCCGAGCGCAATAGCCGCTCCGAATGTTCGTGCAGTTTAAATATCTTGCCATTGTAAGCACGATTACCCTCAAACACGCACGACCCATAATGCAACCCATGCGTCAAAATATGAATCTTCGTATCCGCCCACGCTTTGAGTTCGCCATTCATCCATATCGTTCCCTCCATCACATCAAATGCGGGGGCGGTGGTGGGATTATTAGTTGCGGTAGTGCTTGCCATTTATCTATTCCTATGCTTGTTAGGATTAGCAACATAACCTATTTATGTCAATAGTGCTGACATATTTGACGGAGATTATATTTCACATGGAAAAAACACCATTTTCTACCAGTTCCGCCTCTGCCGCTATGGATTACAATGATGCGATAGAGCTGATGTTCTTCGCCTATCGTGATTTTATTGCCGACCCTGACAAATTATTGCGCGCGCATGGGGCGGGGCGAGCGCACCATAGGGTTCTACATTTTGTAGCGGCGCACCCTTCACTATCCATTGCGGCACTGCTAGATATTTTGGGAATCACCAAGCAAAGTCTGGCGCGTGTCTTGCGAGATTTAATTGATGCTGGTTATATAGAACAACGCATTGGCGCCAATGATAGACGCAAGCGGCTTTTACATTTAACCGATAAGGGGCGGCGCTTGCACGATGCTTTGCTGCGCCCCCAGACGGAACGTTTCGCACACTTACTTGAAGAAGTTGGCGAGGAAGCCTATACACAATGGAAATATGTCATGGCGACTTTGATAAACGCACCCAATCGCGATTTCGTTAGCCGCTTGATTGAAACCTCTAAATTAAGAGACACCCATGGTTGATGAGAACACCCCGCATTTATTGATTGTTGATGATGACACGCGCATTCGTTCATTATTGCAGAAATACCTCACCGATAATGGCTACCGCACTAGCGCTGCCAAAGATGCGCTAGAGGCACAATCCTATATGGAGAACATTTTATTTGACCTCATCATATTGGATGTGATGATGCCGAATATGACGGGCATAGAGTTTGCGGAAAAATTACGAAAAACTCAAAATATGGTACCGATTTTATTGCTAACAGCACGGGCGGAAATAGAACACCGCATAGAGGGGCTATCGGCAGGGGCAGATGATTATTTGTCAAAGCCTTTTGACCCGCAGGAATTATTATTGCGGGTGCAAAATATCTTGCGCCGCATAGCCAGCGATGCCGCCGCCCCCGCCCAGACCCCGCCAGAGGAAGCCCGTTTTGGCACATTTTCATTTCGCTATGAACGTGGCGAACTGACCCAGAATGGCGAGCGTATTGCGCTAACCACCCGTGAGATAGACTTGCTGCGCCGCCTCGTGGCAGCGCATGGGCGCATTGTTAGTCGTATGGAATTAACCGATGGGGAAAAAATATCGGAGCGCACAATAGATGTGCAAATCAACCGCTTGCGCCGCAAAATAGAAGCCGACCCCCGCGATCCTTTGTTTTTACAAACGGTGCGTGGCACAGGCTATGTTTTACACGTAGACTAGACTGGGAATTAAATTATAATGTGGAAAACCCTCACCAATATCAGGCGCAACATCATGCCACGCAGATTATTTCCGCGTTCATTATTGATTGTAGTTGTGCCTGTGGTCGTCATGCAAGTCGGGGTGACGCTTTTATTTCTAGAGCGGCATTGGACGAATGTGACACAAAATCTCTCTCGGGCGGCAGTCAATGAAATTTCACTTTTGGTTGATTTGCGTTTGCAAGAATTGGGCGCCGATGCAGAACGCATAAGCCAAATGGGTAATGATGCCTTTGAGATGAGCATTGCTTTCTTGCCGGGGGCGAATCTGCCGACTTCGCAAAATCTATCGCCATTCACGCTTGAGCTTTTGCATCGTTCTTTATCGTTGGAGATTAACCATCAAATCGGGCGACCCTTCACGGTGGATACCACCACTTATGATAATTATGTTGATATTCGTATTTTACTGCCGGGCGAAGTTATGCGGGTGCTAACACAAAGAAAACGTGTTTATGCGACCAATACACATATTTTTATTTTCTGGTTGGTGGGCACGACAGGATTATTATTGCTTGTGGCGGCTATCTTTTTGCGCAATCAAATCCGCCCTATCACACGGCTGGCGGAAGCGGCGGAGGCTTTTGGCAAGGGGCGTGATGTAGAAAATTTCCGCCCGGCAGGCGCGTCTGAAATCCGCCGTGCCGCAAACTCTTTTATAGAAATGCGCAATCGCATTAAACGCCAAATAGAACAGCGCACGACAATGCTGGCGGGGGTGAGCCATGATTTACGCACCCCTTTAACACGACTTAAATTGCAATTGGCAATGCTGCCCGAACAAGCAGGCGTGGAAGAGTTAAAGGCGGATTTACAAGAAATGGAAGATATGCTGGAAGATTATTTGGCATTTGCGCGTGGCTATCAGGGCGAGCATTCCACGCCAACACAGCTGCGCCCTTTCATTGAACAAATCCACCAAGACACAGAGCGGCGGTGGGGGGAGACGCAAATCCAATTGCTACAAGCCCCCGAAGCGACGCTTGCCATAAAACCAAAAGCCTTTCGACGTTGTATCAGCAACCTTATCAATAATGCTTGCGCCCATGCCAATATCGTGCAGGTCGCGGCATATTGGGATCAAGCGAAAGATCGTTTGCATATTGTCGTTGATGATAATGGCATCGGCATTAGTAAAGAAAAACTAGAGGATGTATTCCGTCCTTTTTATCGCCTAGACGATGCCCGCACCGATATTGCCGGCACAGGGTTGGGGCTAACCATTGCGCGTGATGTGGCGCGGGGGCATGGCGGAGATATTATATTATCGCGCAGTGATATGGGGGGGTTGAGAGCCCATATCACAATTCCTGTTTAGCTCTATTTTTCTTCAGAGGGACTTTGCGATAATTCTTTGGCACGATGAAATGCTGCAAAAATTACTTTCTTCATCAGTTCGGGTAATTCTACCATCAATAATTCTAGTGCCGCTTCGGTTGTGCCACCGGGCGAGGTTACATTTTGGCGTAATTGGGCGGCGGGTGTATCGCCCATTAACATATCCCCCGCCCCCTTGATTGTATGATTGGCAAGTCGTTCTGCAATGTCTTGTGGCAAACCCAAACGCACCCCATTGGCTGTTAATACTTCGGCAAGATAAAATATATAAGCAGGACCTGAACCACTTATCGCCGTGACGACATCTATCAAACCCTCTTCCGCCACCCATAGGGATTCGCCCACCGCTTGCATTAAAGTTTCCGCAAAGCCGCGTTGCGCCGCACTAACATTTGGCGTCGCATAAAGTGCCGTAATCCCCGCCCCAATCGCCGCAGGGGTATTGGGCATTGCCCGCACTTGCACCCCATGCCCTGTTAAGGCTTCTAGTTTTTGTGTCGGGGTGCCAGCGAGGATAGACAATATCATCGTCTCCTCCTTTATATAATCGCGCAGAGTAGGGACGACCGCTTCTGCCAATTGCGGTTTTATCGCCAGCACAATAATATCAGCAGGGCTGGTGGGGGCGGCGAGGCTAACACCCTCCCCCCCTCGCGCAGTCAATAACGCATCGGGGTTTGGCTCCAGCACATTAAATTGTGAAGCGGCAAATCCCGCATCCAACCAGCCGTCCAACAAGGCACAGCCCATCTTGCCCGCACCAACCAATAAAATGCTCTTTTTATTGAGGGGGGTTTTAGTGAGAGGGGTTTTATTGAGGGACGTTTTAGGCATCACCTTGTGTCTCAAATAGGCTGCTTTTCAACGCCTCTTGGGGTGTGTGCCCCGCCCATATCACAAACTGAAAAGCAGGGAAAAATCTATCACAAGCCTCTACCGCATGATCTATCAGCTCCGTGCATTGATAAGGTGCTAACCCCTCCGCACTGACCAAAACGGGTATGCGGAATAATAAAGTGCCATCACCCGACCAACTATCAAAATGCCCTAGCCATAATTGCTCGTTTATCAATGCCAGCAACTCACACATTTCGCTGCGTTTGGATTGCGGCACACGAATATCCATAACGGACGCCACATGCAAACTTGCCAAATCAATCCGCCAGTTAACCGCAAGGTGATAATCGCTATGCTTGCCAACAACGCATAAATTCAGCTCATCATCGCCACTGCGTTCGCAAGACCACTCGCGTGTCGAGGCGAGGCTCTCTATTAAATCAATCGGGTGCTCTATCTGTGCCGTTTGCATGGGGACATTCCTTTCTGTTATTTCAAACAAAATGCGCTGATTCCCCCGATATACAAAACAAAAAATAGTGCCTTATTGAAATAATCCACACCATATATGGTATATTATGCAGAAAACCGATGACGCACACCCATAACCACTTTTTTTATGCCCTTTTTCAAAAAGAATTTGCCGATTCTAATGGGCAGAAGAATCGGTGTCGTAAAGGCATCAAGAAATACCAATGCTAAATCCACCGATAGATCTAGGGCATTATCAAATGTGGCAGTGCCACGCCACCATCGCCGCACACGCACGCACCTTCTCATAGACACTCTCATGGGCGTACGCAGAGACGACCCCATACTAAATCTACGCAGATAATTATCCATAAACCTTACTTTCATCGATTTATATTTTTATTATTTTTGTTTCAGTTCTTCTAGCGCCGCCCGCAAGGATTCGTTCTCTTGTCGGGCGAGCACTGCCATTTCTCGCACTGCCTCAAACTCCTCGCGCGCCACAAACCCCTTGCTTGCCAGCACCGCATCTAGCCGTGCCGCTAGGGCTTGTTCAAATTCTTCTCGTGCCGATTGGGCGATAACACCCGCCCCTGTCAGCATTCCTGATAGATCGCTCAATATCTTATCCATAATTAAATCTCCTTTAGGGGATAATGTGCTTGCACGAAACATATTTCAAGCATAAATTTAGATTATGCCATTTCCCAATATCAGCCCCATCATTTTTGAGATAGGTCCTTTCGCTCTGCATTGGTATGGGCTGGCTTATGTTGCGGGATTATATATCGGCTGGAAATATATTGCCATTATGTGTAGCACCGCGCGTTTATGGGGCGCGACCACCCACCCTAGCCCAGAGCATATTGATAGTCTGTTATTATGGGTGACCTTCGGGGTGATATTAGGGGGGCGGCTAGGCTATGTGATATTTTACAACCCGACTTATTATATCGCACACCCGAATGAGATTTTCGCACTCTGGCAAGGGGGGATGTCTTTTCATGGCGGAGGATTAGGGGTGCTTGTGGCACTCGCCATTTTCGCCAAGCGACACAACACACATTTTTGGACGCTGTTTGATTTATGCGCTGCTGTGCTTCCCATTGGATTATTTTTAGGACGCCTTGCCAATTTCATCAATAGCGAGTTATGGGGACGCACCACCGCTGTCGCATGGGGTGTTATTTTCCCCAATGGCGGACCCTTACCCCGACACCCCAGCCAACTTTATGAGGCGGGGTTGGAAGGGTTGGTATTATTCATCATTCTCAGCTGGCTTGTGTGGCGCCGCCAAGCCCTCGCCGCCAGAGG
Organism: Alphaproteobacteria bacterium; assembly: GCA_015163825.1. GTDB lineage: Bacteria > Pseudomonadota > Alphaproteobacteria > RS24 > RS24 > JAAOIL01. Next base: position 6,846 of record JAAOIL010000163.1, read on the forward strand.
CACTATTGCGGGGGTCTTCCTCATCGTTTATGGCGCAAGCCGCTCTCTTATAGAACTAGTGCGAGAGCCAGATGCCCATATCGGCTTTGTTATCGGGCAATTCACTATGGGGCAATTGTTGTCGTTGCCGATGGTGTTGGTGGGGATTGCCCTTATCATCAC
>JAAOIL010000019.1 GCA_015163825.1 Alphaproteobacteria bacterium
CGAGCGATGAGCAAAGTTTTAGTCATAGGGGCGGGGGGCGTTGGCAGTGTATGCGTCCATAAAATGGCGATGATGGGGTCGCCATTTGACGAGATTGTATTAGCAAGTCGCACAAAAATAAAATGCGATGAAGTGGCAGCCAGTGTCGCCGCCCGCACAGGCAAGCAGATTACGACAGCGCAAGTTGATGGCGATGATGCCAAAGCGGTTGCCAAACTTATAGAAAAAATCGGGGCAGATTTGGTCGTGCATTTGGCGTTGCCCTATCAAGATTTAACGATAATGGATGCGTGTTTGATGGCGGGGGCAGATTATTTGGACACCGCCAATTACGAGCCTCGTGATTGTGCCAAGTTTGAATATCATTGGCAGTGGGCCTATCAAGAGCGTTTTGAAAAAGCAGGATTAATGGCACTTTTGGGGGCGGGGTTTGACCCGGGCGTGACGAATGTTTTCACGACTTACACAGCAAAGCATTTTATTGATGAAATGGACACGTTAGATATATTAGATTGTAATGGCGGCGATCACGGACACCCTTTTGCGACAAACTTTAATCCTGAAATTAATATAAGAGAGATAACCGCCGCCGCGCGCCATTATGAAAAGGGGGTGTGGGTAGAAACGCCAGCACTTTCGCAGTCGCATAGTTTTGACTTCCCCGAAGTCGGGGTGCGCAATATGTATCTTATGTATCACGAGGAGTTGGAGTCTTTAACAAAGCACTTCCCGCAATTGCAACAAGCCCGCTTCTGGATGACATTTGGCGATGCCTATCTCACCCATTTAGAGGTTTTGCAAAATGTTGGTCTCACCTCCATAGCGCCTATTAATTATCAGGGGCAAGAGATTGTGCCCTTGCAGTTTCTACAGGCGGTCTTGCCCGATCCCAGCACATTGGGGCAAACGACCAAAGGCAAAACTTGTATTGGCACGATTATTTCTGGCACACATAAAAACAAGCCGCGCCATGTTTATATTTATAATGTTTGCGACCACGAGGTTTGCTTTGCCCAAACAGGGGGGCAAGCGGTTAGTTATACGACGGGGGTTCCTGCCGCTATTGGGGCGTCTCTTATGCTGGAGAAAATCTGGCACAAAGCGGGTGTGTTCAATATAGAGCAGTTTGACCCCGACCCTTTTATGGATAGGCTTAATCAAAATGGCTTGCCGTGGCAGATGGCAGACCTTGCGACCGCCTTATCATTTTGATGACAGATTTTATGCCAACGCAATCAAAAGGGGCGGGGGCGTTTGCTGCCTTTGATTTATCGCGTGTGCCCAGCCCCTGTTTTGTCATTGACGAGGTGCGCCTAGAGGAAAATCTGCAAGTGCTCGCCGCTATCGGGGCGGCATCGGGGGCAAATATCTTATTGGCATTGAAGGCTTTTTCTATGTGGTCGGTGGCACCTTTGGTGATGGATTATTTACACGGCACTTGCGCTTCTGGTCTGTGGGAGGCGCGTTTGGCGCAAACCCATTATGGCAAACACCTCAGCACCTATGCGCCCGCCTATAAACCACAAGAGATAGAAGAGATAGCGTCCCTTTCTCATCACCTCATTTTTAATACATTAGAGCAAAGCACAAGATTTACTCTGCCAACAGATGTGCAAGTGGGTTTGCGTCTTAACCCGGGGCACTCTGAAGTGGCGCAAACAAAATACGACCCTTGTGCGCCGCATTCGCGGTTGGGGCAATCATTGGGGCAGTTGCCGCCTTCATTGCCGCCGCATATTCAAGGCTTCCATATCCATAGCCTATGCGAGGCAGACTTTCCCCCCTTGCAGCGCACATTAGAGGCGACACTGCCCTTTTTACAACAACATAAAGCGCAAATGGCGTGGCTTAATCTGGGGGGTGGGCATCTCATCACCAGCCCAGATTATCAACGTGAGGATTTGGTGGCACAGATAAAATCTCTGCGTGATGTTTTGGGGGCGGATATATATTTAGAGCCGGGGGCGGCAATCGCTTTTGATGCGGGGATATTAGTGGGCGAGGTTTTAGATGTTATGGATACGGATAATGGTAAGGCGGCTATACTAGATGTGTCTGCGACTTGTCATATGCCCGATGTGTTAGAAGCGCCTTATCGTCCTGCTTTATTGGGCGAGACAAAAGGCGAAGCCGTGCATTTGGGCGGGGCTAGTTGCTTGGCGGGTGATGTCATTGGCACCTATCAGTTTGAAACCTTACCGCCCATTGGGTCTCGGCTGGCATTTTTAGACCAAGCCCATTATTCTATGGTCAAGACGAGCACATTTAATGGTGTTGCTTTACCAGCGATTGCGTTATGGAATAGCAGAAACGATGATTTGCGTATCATCAAGCAATTTGAAACAGATGAATTTATGAGGCGGCTATCGTGAGAGACCAATTTCTAGGCGAAGAATTATCCCCGCAAGAAAATGATGCGGCGACGGCTCGGTTTCAAGTTGTGCCGTGTGGGTTAGAGGCGACCGTTTCTTATGGCACAGGTGCGAAAGCGGGGGCGGAGGCGATAATCGCTGCCAGTCATCAGCTAGAGCGATTGATAGAGGGGCGAGAAATTTGCCAGCAGGGTATTTACACGACCTCTGCTCTTGATTGCACCCAACCGATAGAGCAAGTGATGGCAGATTTACGCCAGCGCACTTCTGCGATTGCGGGGCGGGGGCAAATCCCGATAACATTGGGGGGCGAGCATAGCCTAACCTTTGGGGCGGTTATGGGTGTCGTTGATGCGTTAGATGTGCCGATTGGTTTGGTGCATATAGATGCCCATGCAGATTTCCGCGCCGCCTATCAGGGGCAAAAACATTCCCATGCGAGTGTTATGCACTTATTGGCAGAGCAAGGCTTGGCGATGACATCTTTTGGGGTGCGGGCTTTGGCGCAAGAAGAAGAGACGGCACGGCGTGCGCATGGTGTCATTTGCCACGATGCGGGGGATTTAGTGCGGGGCAATATCCATGCGGTCACATTACCTGACGACTTCCCAGAGCATATTTATATCACCTTTGATTTAGATGGCTTAGACCCCGCCATTTTACCAGCGACAGGCACACCTGTGCCGGGTGGATTGGGGTTTTATCAAACACTGGATTTGATAAAAAGCACTCTTATAAAAAAGGGCGGCACACGCAAAGTCGTTGGGGCTGATGTCGTGGAACTCGCCCCCATAGCGGCACAACCCGCCAGCGATTTCACCGCCGCCTTGATAGCCTATCACTTAATGAATTTTGCCGCCAAATAAGGCTTGCAATAATATGCGTCAGGCGTAAAAATATCCTCAAAATGAGGAGAGATATTATGAGAAAGCTTTTACTTATCGCATTTGCCGCTTTGGTATTGCCAACTTTTGCTACCATTGAATCGCAAGCCGAACCACAAAATCGCCAACTCTTATTTGGGGAAACCCATGTGCATACACTGCTCTCCTTTGATAGTTATATCTTCGGCAATCGCAACACCCCCGATGATGCGTATCGCTATGCGAAGGGCGAGGTTATCAATCACCCGGCAGGGTTTGAAATGGCACTCAAAACCCCGCTAGATTTTCAGGTAGTGACCGATCATGGTATGTATCTTGGTATGTTGCCCGCTATGCACGACCCCCGCCAAGCAGTATCTAAACACCCAATATCGCTAGAGATGCGCAAGGCGAAATCGCCACAAGATAGACTGTTGGCATTTCAAAAAATGTTCCCCTATCTGCAGCCGCAAAATAAAGGCATAGATGATTTATTTGATGAAAATGTCGTGCGTTCCGCTTGGCAAGAAATTATCCGTGCTGCCGAAGACCATAACGACCCCCACACATTCACCACCTTTATTGGCTATGAATATACATCAGGGCTAGAAAATCGTAATCTGCATCGCAATGTTATTTTCTCTGGTAGCAAAGTGCCATCTGTGCCTTTTAATCGTATTATGTCGTCCAACCCCGAAGATTTATGGGTGTGGATGGATGATTTGCGCGATAATCATGGCATAGAAAGTCTGGCTATTCCGCATAACTCTAATGGCTCTGATGGCAGAATGTTTCAGACGACAACCTATAATGGGGCGCCGATTGATAGAATCTATGCCGCAACACGTATGCGTAACGAGCCTCTGGTGGAAATCACGCAAGTGAAAGGCGATAGCGAAACACATCCGCTATTATCCCCAAGCGATGAATGGGCAGACTTTGAGATTATGCCCTTCCGTGTTGGTGATTGGATTCCCAGTCAAGCCAGTGGGTCTTATGTGCGCGAAGCATATTTGCACGGCATGCAGATGGCACGTGTGATGGGCAGCAACCCTTATAAATTCGGGCTTATTGGCGCAACCGACAGCCATGTTGGGGCAGGGGCATTTGATGAAGATAATTATTGGTCAAAAGTTGGTGTCGTTGATGCGTCGCCGCGCTTGCGGGGGTCTGTTCCCCTTAAAAAACCTCGTGCTGATGGCGGGCTTTATAATACCAACAATTTCCAGACTTGGGGGGCGTCAGGCATAGCGGCAGTATGGGCAGAAGAAAACACCCGCGATTCCATTTACGCGGCGATGCGCCGTAAGGAAACTTATGCCACGACAGGACCACGCATTGCGGTGCGCTTTTTCGCGTCTCGCAAGTTTGCTGATAATGTTTTGAGCCGCCCCGATATGGTCGCCCATGCTTATGAAAAAGGTGTGTCTATGGGTAGTGATTTATTACCGATAGGCTTTGTGGGTGGTTCGCCAGAGTTTCTGGTATGGGCTATGCGTGATGCGAACTCTCATCCCTTACAAAGAATACAAATCATCAAAGGTTGGTTAGATAGGTTGGGGGCGACGCATGAACGTGTTTATGATGTCGCTTGTGCGGGTGGTCGTGTGCCAGATGCCGCCCACCGATGCCCCGATAATAATGCGCAGGTTGATTTGGGCAATTGCGACACAAGTGCCGACACGGGCGACAAAGAAATGAAAGTGGTTTGGCAAGATCCCGATTACAAAGACGGACAAAGCACATTTTATTATGTGCGGGTGCTAGAGAATCCGAGTTGTCGTTGGTCTACATGGGATGCCGTGCGCAATGATGTTGCCCCGCGCCCCGATATTGCCGCCACCGTGCAAGAACGCGCTTATTCCTCGCCTATTTGGTTGAACTAACTTTTTTCGCTATCAATGTTAGGGTGAAAAGGCTGGTGGCGACAGCGACGATAGGGGGACCGCTCGCCATATTATATGTGATGGATAGCATTAACCCCGCCACCATAGACAATACAGAAAAACCAGCCGTATAAACAAGCATACGTTCTGGTGAGTGGGCGATGATTTGTGCCGAAGCGGCAGGGATAATCAATAAAGCGGTAATCGGTAATATGCCGACAATCTGCACGGCAACGGCTATCATCGTGGCAGTGGTTGCCATCAATACAAACTCGTGAGCCGCAACATTGATACCCTCCGCATGGGCTAGTTCTTTGCTGTGTGTCATCAGTAAAAGTCCGTTCCATAGATAAATGAATATGCCAATCACCAGCCCCGCCACCAATACCATAACCCCCATAATGAAAGGGGTAATCGCCTCTAAAGCGCCGAATAAATAATCGTGAATGTCTATCGCTTCTAACCCGGCAAAACTGATAAGCATAATGCCCAATGCCAGCGAAGCATGGGCTAATATGCCTAAAATTGTATCAGTGCTGAAACTCGTATCGCCCTCACGATATTGATTGCGAAAAGAAGAAAAGCAAATCACAAAAAGTAAAGCGACCAATATAATCGCTAGGGGTTCGGCAATGCCAAAAATAATGCCAACGCCCACACCCAATAAAGCACTATGCGATAGCGCATCACCAAAATATGCCATGCGCCGCCACACAACAAAACACCCAAGCGGTGCCGCCGCTATCGCCACCGCAATGGCGACAAATAAAATCTCTAGCGACATTATAAATCCTCGTGCGTGTGATTATGCGCGTGTGTATAAACAGACATTAAACGCGACATATCATCACCGAAAATCTCTTTGAAATGGGGGTCGTTGCGAACATTTTCAGGCGC
>JAAOIL010000164.1 GCA_015163825.1 Alphaproteobacteria bacterium
GAGTTGTTATCAGTAAATAGTGAGAGGCTTTGTGTTTTCTTGGGGCTTAATCGGCGGGGTAAGGCTTTATTTGCCGTTGATATTAGCGATGCCAGCCAGCCTGAAGACGCCGGTCCGTTCAAAGGGTTGGGGCTATTTGAAGATTTGCGCGAATTGGCAATGGCAGGGGATATGCCCCCGACTGAATTAGCGATTATGGCGCAGGGAAAATCTATGGTGGATTGGCATTTGCGCCATCGTTTTTGTAGTGCGTGTGGTGGTGAAACAGGCTTGAGCGAAGGCGGGTATAAACGAAATTGTGGGGCGTGTGGGTGCGACCACTTTCCCCGCACCGACCCTGTGGTGATTATGCTTGCTACGCATGATGATGCTTGCCTTGTCGGGCGACAAGAAGCGTGGGGTGAAAATATGTTCTCTGCTCTGGCAGGATTTATGGAACCCGGCGAAACCATAGAAGAAGCCGTTGCTCGTGAGTTGGCAGAAGAAGCCGCCCTTGATATTGACGCCGTGCATTATGTTGCTAGCCAGCCTTGGGCTTTTCCGTCTTCTTTGATGATAGGATGTCTTGCCGATGCGACTAGTCGCGATTTTGAAATAGATGGCATTGAGCTGGCGCAAGCAAAATGGGTGAGCCGTGTTGATATACAAGCCGCCTTAAAGGGCGAAGGCACCATCGGCATTCCCCCTAAAATGGCGATTGCCCGAAATTTGCTGGAGGCGTGGGTTTCTCTTTAAGTCCAATTCTGGCGTTCGGGGGCGGCGGGGTAAGTGCCAAATATCTGTATTGTATCGCAATAGGTTTTTAATGCGGCAAAGGCTTTTTCTATATTGGGGTCTAAAATATGCCCTTCAATATCGGCATAAAATTGCGTCGCTAAAAAGCCATGCGGCTGATAACTTTCTAACTTCGTCATATTGACATTATTATTGGCAAAACACCCCAGCACTTTATAAAGAGCGGCGGGTTGGTTTTTGACTTGGAAAATAAAACTGGTCATGATTTTGCGGGGGGTTGGTTCTTTATCGGGAGCCACATCTTGTTGGGTGAGTGACATCACCAAAAAGCGGGTTGTATTCGTGGTGCTGTCTTCTATATTTTTGCGCAAAATATCCAGCCCATAAATCTCTGCTGCCAATGCCCCCGCTATCGCCGCATGGGTGGGGTCGCTCGCCGCAGCAATCTCTCGTGCCGCCCCCGCCGTATCTGTGGTGACAATGGGCGTGAGGTCAAGTTCCGCTATCAACGCCCCACACTGCGCCAGCGCCATTTCATGGCTATGGATATGGGTGAGTTGTGCTATCGTGCTATGGCTTGCCGCCAACAATTGATGATGAATCGGCATAAAATATTCGCCAATAATATAAAGAGGACGGCTCTGTAATAAGCCCCGCATGAGGCGATGAATATCTGCCACCCGCCCGGCAACGGTATTTTCTATCGGGATAAGCGCTAAATCTGCCGCCCCCGCTTGCACCGCCGCAAACACTTCATCAAAGCGCACACACGGCAACACTGCCATATCAGGGTAAAGGGCACGGCAAGCAATATGGGAATGCGCCCCTAACTCGCCTTGAAAAGCGATTTTTGATGTTTGGGATTTATTTGAATCTGTCATAATTGCTTGTCGCTTTTTTATCTAAATCTTGCAAGTTCCAAATCGTGTGATTAATTATTTTGTAAAGTGGCTTCGGCTTCTGATAGGTCGGCAGGGGTATCCACACTCAAAGGCATATCATTAACCTGCACCGCCTCTATATGAAAACCTGCCGCCAAAGCCCGCAATTGCTCTAGGCTTTCGCGGTGCTCTATCGGGGTGGCGGGCAAGGCAACAAAGCGCGCCAATGCCGCACGGCGATAAGCATAAATGCCAATATGACCAAAATATCTATCCGTCTTACCCCCCCTATCGGGAACAGAGCCGTGAGGAACAGGCTGACGGCTGAAATATAATGCCCGACTAGAAGGGGCGCTATCATCTGCCAGCACCGCTTTGACAAA
>JAAOIL010000165.1 GCA_015163825.1 Alphaproteobacteria bacterium
GCCAGCACTGCCGCTTCATCTTCCCCATACGGCACACGCCCCAGCCGCACAATATCCCGACACGCCAACGCCCACGCGACAGGCTGGAACTGCGGCAGATAAGCAATGCGGCGGGTGCGGTGTTGGCGGTCATCAAAATCTGTGCCATCGCTAAAACACACGCTCCCCTGTTTTGCGGTCAATAACCCCGCCGCCAGTTTCAAACAAGTGCTTTTGCCCGTGCCATTTAAGCCGACCAATGCCGTTAATGACCCCGCCTTAAACTGCGCTTCCACCCCCACCAATATCGGTTTTTTGTGATAGGCAAAACTCACCTTGCCTAAAATTAAATCTGTCATCGCTAAAAAGCCAATCTAAACCCCAGAGTGCCAGAACTGCCCGCCGTGCCATAACCATTGACGACTTGATAATCATCATCAAGCAAGTTCTCGCCTCTTGCATAAATGCTGAGTGATGGCGTTAGCTGATACCGCACCCGCACCCCTAGCAGATAATAATCGTCTAGTTTTATGTTGCCAATATCGGTTGTGTCTCTGGCGTGGTGGAGGCTTGCCCCCAGACTTATTTTATCGTTCGGGGTGTAGTCTAATGTGATATGCGTTTGCCAACGCGGCACCCGCACCCCCCTTATATCCGCCCCCACCCCAGACGCATTGGGCTGGCGGCTATCGCTATAAGCAAGGTTGAATTTCGCTTCTATGGTACGCCACTTGCCATTGATTGCCACCTCTAGCCCTTGCGAATGGGTGCGCCCTCTTATTTGCACATTTTGGAATGTTGTCGGGTCATAGCCGATTAAATCATCAACCTTGATATTAAAAGCCGTCAGGGACGTCGTGATATGGGGGGTGAGATTAACATCCACTCCTATTTCGCGCGATTGCGATTCTTCTGGTTCTAAATCACGATTGCCGAACCTATCGGCAAATAACTCAAACAAACTAGGGGCACGATAGCCTGTCGCATAAAGCCCCCGCAAAGTAAGCCTATTGTTAAAACGATAGGCTGCCGATAAACGCCATGTTGCGTGTCCATCAAATAATTCATGCTCATCATAACGCGCCGCCGCCGTTATCGCCAAACCTTCTAGCGGCGTAAAATGACCAATGCCATATAAGCCATAAGTCTCATTATCATGCGCCACAAAATTGGGGGCGCCTGAAAAATTTTGCGTGGTGTTCTCAAAACGATTGCTGATGTGGTCTGCCCCCCATGCAAAGCGTATGTTATTGTCGCCAATAAGAGAAGCGACAAGAGAGCCTTCATAATTTATCCGTGTAGAAGCAGATTTGCGCGAACCTCGTTTTCTTATATTATCAGACTCCTCCACATCGCTATTATAATGTTGCACGGCTATCTTATGCGCCCATATTTCGCCCGCATAATCTATGCCAAGCCGTGCCGCAAAACGCGTGAAGTCTTCCTCATTACTGCTATCGGCGAGGGGGAAGCCGCTATCATATTCGGTATTGCCCACCGCACTATAACCCGCCACTTCTAACGTTAATGTATCGGTGAGGGTAGTTTTTATACGCCCTCGTGTCGTGAAATTGCTATGCCCATCTTCTTCGCCATTGCCAGAATTTTCTTCTGCCGCCGAAATACCAGCCGTGTTGAAATACCCCAGACTAAAACCATAATCGCTATTGGCGACGCTACTATTGATGGTGCCACTGGCGCTAACAGTGCTGCGCCATGTCGCAAAAGAACCACCCTCGCCTTCAAGGATGATATTGGTCGCCCCACCAATGCGGGTATCGGCAACGACAACCCCCGCCACCGCATTACTGCCATATAGCACCCCATGCGACCCCCGCACGACCTCTATCCGCCCTAGCCCTTGCGTTAGCACATCATTCCACACCACCTGATTTGCCCCCACATCAAAAAATGAAATGCCATCAATGATGAGATTGGTATAACGCCCCGCCAGCCCTCGTAAAAATACATTGGATTGTGTGCCGACACCACCGCTCTGGGCAATGTTGATGCCTGTCGTGCGCAAAGCATCACCAAGATGGGTTATTTGTTGCCGGGTTAAATCTTGCGCCGTGATAATATCCACCCTCGTTCCCGTCTCGTGCAGGGGGGTGGGTATGCCTGTTGCCGACACAATCAATTCATCCTGATAGATGATGGCTTCCCCCGCATAAGTCTGCGTCCCCAAAAACGGGGCAAATGAGAATAGTAAAAACAAAAATGATAGTCGCATAATGTCGCCTCCTTTGTTATAGTTGCCTTGCGCGTCGTCTATAACGGAGTCTATAACGGAGACTATCCGACTCGTATGGTTCACCCGCCCACACGATAAGAGCGACATCCAATGGCAGGTTTCCTGACTTAGCGGGTCTTCGCCTTACTATATTTTGCTATCCCTTCCCCCCTAATGGGAGTGGATTGATAGCTGGCTCGCCGCTTACAGTTGCGGGGGCAGTCGCCGATTTAAACAGCGTTCCCTTTTACCTCCACACCAAAATGTGAAGCACCATAAGATAAATTCTATATAAGTGGTTTATTCCGAAATAGCAAGGCTAGATTTGCGCGCCCGCAATAATGCCAACAGAACAGGCACACCGAGAAAAGCGGTAATCACACCTAGTTTCATTTCCGTTGGTGTCGGGATAAGGCGGATGAGTGTATCGGCTGCCACCAATAGCCATGCCCCTGCCAACCCCGATGATAAAACGAGTGTGGCGGGGCGGGCGACGCCCTTGTTTCTATAAGATATGCGCACCAGATGCGGAGCAATAAGCCCAACAAAACCAATCACCCCTGTCACAGAAACAACTGCCCCCACTGCCAGTGCCACCCCGACCACCACCAAGAAAGAGAGCCGTTGCATATTGACCCCTAAACTAGCGGCGACATCATCACCTAGTGCCAGAGCATCAAGGGCGGTTCTTGTCCGCCACAAGCACACACACCCGACCAAAACAAAGGGTGCTATCAATGTGATATGATGCCAACTGCGATTTTCTACTGCCCCCAATAACCAAAAGGCGATTTCCAATGCCGCAAATATATTTGGCGATAGATTAAGAGCAAGCGACACCCCCGCCCCTGCCAATGCCGAAACAGCGAACCCCGCCAGAATAAGGCGCATAGAGCGGGCGCCTTCTTTGCCGCCGCCTCTATTACCGCTAGCAAAGATGAATAATAGCGACACTGATATAAGCGCCCCTGCGACCGCACTGATAGGCACGATGAGCTGCCCCGCTATTTGTCCCTCTATTTGTATTCCTGCGAATCCAAAATAGATGGCGATGACCGCCCCTAAAGCGGCACTATTAGAAGCACCCAACAGGGAAGGCTCTGCCAAATGATTACGCAAGAAGCCTTGCACAACAGCCCCCGCCATACCCAACACAAACCCCGTCAATGCCGCCAACACAATACGGGGGCTGCGAATATCGGCAAAGATAATCTGCATATCGGGGCTGCCGATATTTATCCAATGCCATAAATCGGCTGGTGTTGTCGCCACCACCCCCACCAATAAAGAGGCAAGGGCTGTTATTGCCAAACCCGATAGAAGGAAAATGTTTTTCATACTCCTTGATAACCAAATGCTTGCCTCATTTCAACAAACATGAAACAAAGCCTTATGATATTTTTGCGATTATATTTAGGGCTTATGCTTATTTTTTCTCTTATTTTTATGAGCCAAAGCCTGTCAGTCTCTGCTTCAGAGACAAAATTGCCCCGTATTGTTAGTTTGAATATGTGTGCCGACCCCTATCTTATGGCATTTGCCGACCCGACCCAGATATTAGCCATCACCCATTTATCGCGAGACCCTAGCCTTTCGGCTTTTCATGAAATCGCACAGCATTTGCCCATTACAGACGGACGCATTGAATCTATTTTGCGTCTAGCGCCCGACATTGTGATTACCAGCCCCTATTCCGATCCTTTGCGACAAGATATATTGAAGGCGCATAATATCAGCGTCATACCATTATTCGCCAGCCAGCGTTATGAACAAGCACGGCGCGAGATTATTAAATTGGGCACGGCTATCGGGCGAGACACTGCCGCCAAAAAATATCTCGCCCAACTTGATGCGGCACTTGATGCCGCAAAAGCAAAACACCAAAACCATAAATATAATGTGCGGCTATTGTACTTACAGAGGCGGGGGATTACGGCGGGGGCGGGGCATATTCTTGATGACATCATCACTAAGGCGGGGGCAAAAAATGCCGCTTATGATAAAACTAGAAAATCCTTAAGCCATATTCGCCTAGAGCATATCTTTACCCTAAAACCCGACTTCCTATTATTGGGCACAGATAAGACAGGTGGCAGAGGCAATGACATTCTTATCCATCCGTCTTTGGCGAAAATATATCCTGCCGCGCGGCGCCTTTATCTGCCAGAAAAATTTACTATTTGTGCGGGGGCTTCTACACCACTTGCCGTTGAAGCCTTGCAAAACGAACTAGAGCAGAAATACACCCACACCTATCCCCGCTATAAATAAAGCAATAAAAGCACTGGCAATCAACCATTGCTGTAATGTGCCACGCATCGCGCCCACGCCATGCACCCCCGCTTGTTGGGCGGCAAGGCTATAGGCGGCAGCCTGTCCACACTGGCTGAGCATCGTTTGGGCGGCTGGTGACCAAGCCGTCTCTCGCAATAATATCAAGCCGCCATATAATTGCCCGCCATATAGTATCGGCACATAAATCGCTGATGCTGCCCCTGTAAATGAACTGAATAAATCTTGGGTGCTATAGGGTTCATCATAAAGCGAGAACCGCACCATAATTTCTTTATCGCTTTCATTATTGGTGAAATACTGGGCGAGGGTTTCTGCTTGGGGCATAGACATTGTATCGCTGGCAAGCACGACATCCCCGCTTGGTGTCCAAAACAAAGCGCTATCATAGGGGATGAAGCGATGCAGACGACTGACAATCATATGCGCCAACTCATCACCATCGGCGGCGTTGCGGAAGGTATCCATCAGCGTAAAAAGTTCGCCCAAAGCCGTTTCTGTTGTGGTTTCCATAAGCCCTAGTCTAACGACATTTACCACAAATTGCTAGATGATTGCTAGATGATAGAGGCGTGATTGACTCACGCACACTAATTTTGCATATTCTATTCTGGAGGACGAATTATGACACTAATGACAGACAACCACCCTAAAAAGCAAATCCAAGTCAAAGGGGCGACGATGAGTTATGTTGAGTTAGGCGACACGAATGGTCGCCCGATTGTGTTTCAGCATGGCAACCCGACTTCCTCTTATTTGTGGCGTAATATTATGCCGCATCTGGCGGATAAGGGGCGGTGCATTGCCCTAGATCTGATTGGCATGGGCGATAGTGATAAGCTAGAAAATAGTGGTGCCGACCGTTACACTTTCCAAGAGCACCGCGATTATTTTGAGGGGGCACTTGATGCCCTTAACATCAATCAGGATATTATTTTTGTCATCCATGATTGGGGTTCGGCGTTGGGCTTTGACTATATCGCGCGCCACCCCGATAGAGTTGCTGGCGTCTGTTATATGGAGGCGGTGGTGCGGGCAATTCCCACTTGGGATAGTTGGCCGACCAGCGCCCGCAATATATTCCAAGCCTTGCGCTCTCCTGCGGGGGAGGAAATGGTGCTGGATAAGAATACTTTTGTGGAACGAATCTTACCCGCTTCTATTATCCGTGATTTATCGGAGGAGGAAATGGGGCATTATCGCGCGCCTTTTCTTGAGGAAGGCGAAAGTCGGCGCCCCACGTTGACATTTCCGCGTCAAATCCCTGTAGCGGGGGAACCTGCCGATGTGGTGGCAATCGCCGAAAATTATGCCAAGCATATGGCGGCGTCAGAAATGCCGAAACTCTTTATAAATGCCGAGCCGGGTTCCATTTTGACAGGCGATAATCGGGATTTTTGCCGAAAATGGAAGAATCAGGAAGAAATAACCGTAAAAGGCACTCATTTTATCCAAGAGGATTCGCCAAATGAGATAGGAATGGCACTAAAAGAGTGGATTTCTAATAAATAGTATTACTTTTTATTATAATATGGGTTATAATCCATATTATGATTGATTCTAGACTCGCAGATAAGACTGCTGCCGCCATTGCGCGCAAGATATTGGGTGGAGAATGGCAAAATGGGTATAAATTACCGCCTGATTCCGAATTATGCGCTGAATATGGGGTATCTCGCACCGCATTGCGGGAGGCATTGCGGATATTAACCGCCAAAGGCTTACTTTTTGCCAAGCCACGCGCGGGCACTTGCCTTACTGCCCCGCAAGACTGGTCTTTATGGGATAGCGATATATTGCGCTGGCTGAGCAAATGCCCGACCCATGCGGGATTTTTGGCTCATGCCCATAAAATGCGCCAAACAATAGAGCCAGCGATTATCGCCCAGATCTCTAAATCCACAGATGAACCCCCAGAAGAGGACAGAGAAGAAGCAAAACGTAATCTACAAACCGCTTTGCGGCACTTACAAACCACCCCCACATTAGAGGCTGAATGCGCTTTTATTGATGCCCTCTATAGCGCCGCCACCAACCCTTTTGCGCATCGCTTGCGCTTATTGGTGCATTATATTTTGGAACACAGAATGAAGGCGCCAATACCTCTGGCAGATTATACCGCCCTCGTCGCCGCCATCTCGCAAGGACAGGCAGAGCAAGCCACTGCCCTCTCTAAAAAAATGCTGGTAGATTTTTAATCTTATTTATGACAGAATTTCTATCGCTAACACGTTTAAATAATTATGACACAAACAGGACATTCTATGGCAATCATTACGCCCCCTTCACTGCCCACAGCCCCAAAACCTTCGCTGGTATCGGGGCGGCAACAAGAGCCGACTGAACAGCCGATTGAAAAATGGCGTGATGAACATCTATTAACAGCGATTGCCTCGCACCATATACAAGGGGGCAACACACAGGCGGGAACGATATTTGTGCGCCGTCATTTATCTTATGTTGTGCGTGTGTGCCAAAGCCGCTTACAAAATATGGCAGAGGCAGAAGAAGCCGCCCAAGATGTTTTTCTCTCGGTCTGGAAAAATGCCCACACTTGGCAAAGCGGCAATGCCAAAGTAACAACATGGCTTTATCGTATTGCCAGTAATCGCGCCATTGATATTTTGCGCCGCCGCCGCATAACAACAGACATAGACGCCATGCCCGATATGGCAGACGACACTGATATAGAAGCCGCAGAAATTATAGCAAATCAAAATCGTCTTATTCGCACAGCGCTGGCAAGTTTAAGCCCCGACCAACAAAATGCGATTGAACTCGTCTATTATAAAGAGATGAAACAAGGCGAAGCCGCCGCGCAAATGAATATAAGCCTTGCCGCGTTAGAATCTACTTTAAGACGCGGGCGCAAAAAACTTCACGATTATCTGGCGGAATATCATGCGCAAGTGCGTTTAATATAAAAGGAAAGAAAAATGGATAAAAACACATTTATGGAATTAGTCGCCACCTATGGGAGCAACCCCTCGCACTGGCACGATGATAATCGCCAAGCGATGCTGGCTTATCTCAAGGCTAATCCTGAAACAAGCGCCCTCATCGCCCAAGAGGCGGCTTTGGATAAATTTTTGTCCGCCCGCTTGCCAGAAGCACCCGCCCATCTGGAAACATTGGTGCTAAACGAAATGGCACTTGCTCTATCTACAAAGCAAGCAAAACCATCTGCGCCTGCTTTTCCCTCTACTTTTTGGAAGCAATTTTTTCAGCCGCTTCCTATCAGTATGGGGCTAGGGCTGGCATCTATTTGTCTGGCGGGGGTGTTAAGCGCCCCCCTGATTGCCGACATCTTAAATCCGCCCTATATGGTCGTCGTCATTGATACCATCGCCGGTGATATTTTATTACTCAACTAAACCAAAACAGAAAGGACTATATTATGTGGAAAAATATTATACTCGCTATCTCTCTGGCAATGAATGTGTTCGTGCTGGGTTATGCAGGCTATTCTGCCTATCAATTCCGCTCTTTTATCGGGGGTGATAAAGCGCAGATGGAAATACATATTGATAAAGTGCAAAATCGCTTCCTGCGTCACCTTGAAGGGCAAGACAAAGTCGCAGCGGAACGGATTATCAATGCCCGCCGCCCTATCATCACTAAGGCTGTGCGTGAATTACACGCCGCGCGTCGTGATGCCATGCAAACCTTGCGCACAGAAACGCCAGATAGTGCAAAACTGGCGGCCGCCCTATCGCGCTCGCAAGAGGCGACTTCACAATTAAATGAAGCGCTACATGGGGGCTTGCGTGATATGGCGCGTGATCTATCCCCCGAAGCACGGCGTAAGTTAGGCAAACGCATACGCCGCCACGGTGATAATTAAACGCCACCCTAATCTCTAACCCCTCCCGTTAGAGAAGCCCCGCTCAAACTTTTGGGCGGGGCTTATTTTTTACTTGAAAAGCCGCTATGTCTCTCTACACTTACGCCAATCATTTGATAGAGGCACAAGACAAAGGGAGGTACTATGTCAGAGATTACATCGCACGACACACCACAAAGCGCACCCAAAGGGGCGCCTATTACAAAAGCGACCCGCAATTATACATTAGCGGTGCTGGTGATGATTTATACATCCAGTCATATTGATAGGCAGATTGTTTCTATATTA
>JAAOIL010000166.1 GCA_015163825.1 Alphaproteobacteria bacterium
AGCACAAGCCCGCGCCAATTATGATATTGATATTTACCGCACGACCTTTCGGGCAATGAAGCATACCCTTTCGGGCAGTGATGAAAAAACAATGATGAAAATGATTGTTGATCGTGCCAGCGATAAAGTATTAGGCTTGCACATTATTGGCGATGATAGTGGCGAGATGATACAAGCCTTTGGTGTAGCGATAACGATGGGGGCAACAAAAGCCCAATTTGATGCGACGATTGCGGTGCACCCGACATCGGCAGAAGAAATTGTAACATTTAAGGAACCTAGTTAAGGCGACCTATACTACTTTATTTGGCAGCGATACTTTCGGCAATCAAGAAAGCAAGTTCAAGGGCTTGGCTACCATTCAAACGTGGGTCGCAATGGGTGTGATAACGGCTGGATAAATCTTCTTCCGATATGGCTTGCGCCCCGCCCAAACATTCCGTCACATTTTGTCCGGTCATTTCAAAATGGATACCCCCCGCATGGGTGCCTTCCGCTTTATGCACTGCCAAAAAGGCTTGCACTTCTTTTAAGATGCTATCAACGGGGCGTGTTTTATAGCCGTTAGAGGCTTTGATGGTGTTGCCGTGCATGGGGTCGCAACTCCATACGACTTTGCAACCTTCCGCTTCCACTTTACGAATAAGGGCAGGCAAATGCGCTTCCACATTCTCGTGTCCAAAGCGGGTGATAAGGGTTATGCGCCCCGCTTCGTTTTCAGGGTTTAGTTTGCCCAAAATACGAACAAGATCATCGGCTTCTAGGGAGGGCCCACATTTTACGCCTAGCGGATTTTTAATGCCCGCCAAAAACTCTACATGGGCACCATCAAACTGGCGGGTGCGGTCGCCAATCCATAACATATGCGCAGATGTGTCATACCAACCGCCACTAGTGCTGTCCTCGCGGGTAAGTGATTGTTCATAACCCAACAATAAAGCCTCGTGGCTGGTGTAGAAATCAACCGTGCCCATTTGCGGGGCGCTCGCCGATGTAATGCCGCAAGCCGCCATAAACGCCATTGCATTTTCTATCTCATGGGCAATGTTTTCATAACGCGCCCCTTGCGCACTATCAGCAATAAAATCTTGGTTCCAACGATGCACCTCCGCCAAATCAGCATAACCACCTTTGGCAAAGGCGCGTAATAAATTCAAAGTAGAAGCCGCTTGACGATATGCCGATATTTGTCGCACAGGATCAGGCTGACGCGCCGCCGCCTCAAACTCTATGCCGTTGATGATGTCGCCACGATAACTAGGCAGTTCTATACCATCTATCGTTTCCGTATCCGCAGAGCGCGGCTTGGCAAACTGTCCGGCAATGCGTCCCACCTTCACAATCGGTAATTTCGCACCATAAGTGAGCACAATAGACATCTGCAATAAGACCCGAAATGTATCACGGATATTATCCGCCTTATGCTCGGCAAAACTTTCAGCGCAATCACCGCCTTGCAATAAAAATGCCCGCCCTTCACATACTTCCGCCAAATGTGAGCGCAAGGCACGCACCTCCCCCGCAAAAACCAATGGCGGGAAACTCGCCAAACGTGTCTCAACCGCCGCCAAAGCAGAAGCATCAGCATAGGTCGGCACTTGCTTCAAAGGGAAGCTACGCCAACTCGTCGGTGTCCAATTCTTGCTCATATTATCCTCTTTGACCCCCATATAAAGCCTTTCACAAAAAAAGGGAAGCCTTATACTTGCCGATACCTTCGGGAGGGGGTAAATAGCAGTATGAATAAAAAATCACTAAAAATAGCAGTCGGGCAGTTGAATCCAACCGTCGGTGATGTGCGTGGCAATGCCGATATGTTATTGGCGGCAGTGGCTGATGCTGATGCCGATATGCTCGTGGCGGGGGAGTTGTTCCTATCAGGATATCCACCAGAAGACCTCGTGATGAAACCCGCCTTCCTAAACCATATCCGTATCGTAGCAGAGGAAATCGCCGCCAGCACGAGGGCGCATGATAAAGCGCTGGTATTCGGCTTGCCCTTCGTGCAAGAAAACCAGATATATAATGCCGTCATGTTTGCGGCGGCGGGGACGTATGAAATCCGCACCAAACATCATTTGCCGAATTATGGTGTGTTTGACGAGCAACGTTTATTCACGGCGGGGGATATGCCCGAACCGATAGAGTGGCGAGGGCTTCGTATTGGTCTGCCGATATGCGAAGATATTTGGCACAGCGATATTTGTCTGCACTTAAAACAGCAGGGGGCGGATTTATTGATTTCCCCGAATGGCTCGCCATTTGAGCGGGGCAAATATACCCGCCGCCTAGCGCAAGCCAAAAAGCGGGTGCAAGAAACAGGGCTGCCGCTTGTTTATGTCAATCAGTTTGGCGGACAAGATGAGTTGGTTTTTGATGGCGGTAGTTTCGCTATTGATAAGACAGGTGCTGTGTGTGCGGCGATGCCTCTGTGGCAGGGCGGGGTTTATATCACGGATATTTTCGCCCCCGCTAAAGCGGAAATTCCCGCATTAGATACAGCTGCAGAACTATATACAGCAGCGATGATAGGGCTTCGCGATTATGTTGAGAAAAGTGGGTTTCCCTCTGTGTTGCTGGGTTTATCGGGTGGCATAGATAGTGCGTTATGCGCCACCATTGCCGTCGATGCTTTGGGGGCGG
>JAAOIL010000167.1 GCA_015163825.1 Alphaproteobacteria bacterium
GAACTGGGCGATTGGTTAATGAAACTCACCAATATGCCCGCCATTGCGCTATCACCAAAAGCGGGTGCGCATGGGGAACTATGCGGGTGTATGGCAATCCGTGCCGCGATAGAAGCATCGGGGCAACTGGCAACACGCAGGCGGGTGCTCGTGCCAGAATCGGCACATGGCACAAATCCTGCGACGGCGGCTCTGTTGGGGTTTGAGGTGGATACAATCCCCGCCGCCGCCGATGGGCGGGTAGATTTCGCCGCCCTAGAAGCAAAATTAGGCGATGATGTAGCCGCCCTTATGCTAACCAACCCGAACACTTGCGGCTTGTTTGAGAAAGACATTGTGAAAATAGCCGATGCCCTACACAGCGTTGGTGGTTATTTCTATTGCGACGGCGCAAATTTCAACGCCATTGTTGGTAAGGTGCGCCCGGGCGATTTGGGTATTGATGCGATGCACATCAACTTACACAAAACTTTTTCTACCCCGCATGGGGGCGGTGGTCCGGGTGCGGGTCCCACCGTTTTATCGGCACGGCTGGCGGCTTATGCGCCCTTGCCGTATTTGGTCAAAACACAAGATGGTTTGCGCCTGATAGAAAACACCAGACCAGGGCAAAGCGAAGGGGAAACCGCCTTTGGTCGTATGACAGCCTTTCACGGACAAATGGGTATGTTCACACGGGCTTTAACTTATATGTTAAGTCATGGGCGTGATGGCTTGCGCCAAGTGGCAGAAGATGCGGTGCTTAATGCCAATTATATTTTAAGCAGTCTGGATGATATTATGAATGCGCCTTTTGGCAATCGCACAATGCACGAGGTCTTGTTTGATGATAAGTGTCTAGCAAATACAGGGGTGGAAACATTAGACCTCGCCAAAGCCCTTATTGATGAGGGCTATCACCCGATGACGATTTATTTTCCGCTTGTTGTGCATGGGGCGATGTTGATTGAACCGACAGAGACAGAAAGCAAAAGCAGTTTAGATATGTTTATTGCGACTTTGCGTCATCTGATAGGGGAAGCGCAGGCGGGCAATGTTGATAAGTTCAAGTCTGCGCCACACTATACCCCACGTCGCCGCTTAGATGAAACATTGGCGGCACGGCAACCGCGTTTGCGTTATCAGCCTCCACAAGAAACCCCAGAGATGACGATAGCCACCCACGCGGCGGAGTAATGGATCTCACCCACGAGATAAAATATGGCTATCCGCATAAATCAATAGCGGGAACAGATGAAGCGGGGCGAGGCAGTTGGGCAGGACCAGTCGTAGCGGCGGCGATAATCTTACCCGCCGCTATACCCGAATCCTTATTGGCACAATTAAATGACAGCAAAAAACTAACGCACAAAAAACGCGAAGAATTATTTGTGCCTCTGCAAGAATATGCGCACGGCATTGGCAGTGCCGATGAAACAGAGATAGATGACATCAACATATTACAAGCAAGCCTGTTAGCGATGAAACGTGCCGTTGCCGCCTTACCGCAATCGCCCGACCATATTTTAGTTGATGGTAATAAACTGCCCGCTTGGGATTATACCGCAACAGCATTGATAAAGGGTGATGCGTTGTCGCCTTCTATTGCGGCGGCATCTATTCTTGCCAAAGTCACCCGCGACCGCATTATGATAGAACTAGACACGCAATATCCTGTTTATCAGTGGGCATCAAATAAAGGCTATGGGGTAAAATCTCATCGCGCAGGTTTGGCGCGCGATGGGGTTAGCCCGCATCATCGGCGTTCTTATGCCCCGATACGCAATATCTTGGGGGCGTGAAACCTACCACCCCCTCTATCTAGTCACAATCGAGTTGGCACATATAAATTGCATTTACCTATTGACGCGAGACTCCATTTGACTCATTTTGCGCCTTCGTCAGGGAGGGCGACATAATGAACAAACCAGCAGAGTACCTAAATACTATTTTACATGGCGATTGTTTTACGCGGCTGGCAGAACTACCAGATGCGTGTGTTGATTTGGTGTTTGCCGACCCTCCTTATAATTTACAATTACGCAATGCCTTGCACCGCCCCGACACAAGCAAAGTCGCGGGTGTTGATGACGATTGGGATAAGTTCGAAAGCTTCGCCGCCTATGATGACTTCACGCAAAAATGGTTGGCAGAAGTCAAACGCATATTAAAACCAACAGGCACATTATGGGTGATAGGTAGTTATCATAATATCTTTCGGGTTGGCGCCACTTTGCAAGATATGGGGTTCTGGATTTTGAACGATATTGTTTGGCGTAAAGTAAATCCATTGCCTAATTTTCGTGGCACACGTTTTAGCAATGCCCACGAGACTTTAATATGGGCAGCCAGAGATGAAAAGGCACGCAATTATCAGTTTAACTATCAGGCGATGAAATCTTTGAACGAGGATAAACAAATGCGCTCCGATTGGTTCTTGCCGATATGTTCAGGCAATGAACGCCTCAAGAATGACGAGGGTAAGCGTCTGCACCCGACACAAAAACCAGAAAGCCTGCTCTATCGTATTTTACTTGCCGCCAGTCAAAAAGGTGATGTCGTGCTAGATCCTTTCTTTGGCACGGGCACAACAGGGGCGGTGGCGAAAAAGTTAAAGCGCAATTATATCGGTATAGAAGCGGACGCAGGTTATGTGGCGGCAGCACAGACGCGTATAGCGGCAATAGATGTCGCCGAAGATGATGATTTAGAAATCACACTTTCGCCAATGCAACAAACGCGCATCCCCTTTGGCACATTGGTAGAGCGGGGTATGTTAAAACCCGGCACAAAATTATTTGGGGCGGCTAGAAAATATCAAGCCAGCGTCCGTGCTGATGGCAGTTTGAAATTTGGCGAACGCGCCGGATCTATCCACCAGATGGGTGCCGCCGCACAAGGGGCATCGGCTTGCAATGGCTGGACATTCTGGCACACCGCAGAGGGCGATGACCTCGTCCCGATAGATAACCTCCGCCAGAAATTAAGAGACGAAATCTAATCGGCACTCGCAAATTTTGCTACCTTACGCATAAGGCTCGGTAGCGCATAATTATCAAAGTCTTCTGGGGATATCCAAAAATAATTATTGGGGGCGCGAAATCCTTTAGGAACAGAGGCACGGCACACCTTCAAGGTTAAATGAAAATGCGTGAATGTATGGCGCACCTCACCCACCATAGGGCGTGTCTTTATTATATCAGCAAGGGCAGCGTCGTTTTCGCTATCCCACCCAGAGGACGGAAAGCACACCATACCCCCTAGCAAACCTTTATCGGGGCGTTGCATAACCAGCACTTGCCCTCGTCTATTTTCCAGCCAATAAACAATGCCGCCTCTGGTGGGCTTTGGTGGTTTGGGGGTGCGGTGCGGTAATTGTGCGGCAATCCCTTTTTCATAAGCGAGGCAATAGTTGCAGCACGGGCATTGTTGGCAATCAGGATTTTTAGGGGCGCAAATACTCGCTCCCAAATCCATCATCGCTTGGGCAAAATCCCCCGCTCTCTTTTTAGGGTAGAGGGTGCGGGCAATCTCTTTCACTTCTGCCTTTAGAGGTGGCAGGGGCGTGGTCAAAGCATATAGTCGTGATATGACACGTTCTATATTACCATCAACAGGCGAGGTTGCCCGACCAAAAGCAATGGCAGCTATAGCGGCGGCGGTATAGGCACCAATACCCGTCAGTTTCAATAATTCCGCCTCCGTATCGGGGAAGACCCCATCATAATCCGCCACAATAATCCGCGCACATTTTATCATATTGCGGGCACGGCTATAATATCCAAGACCCGCCCATGTCGCCATCACTGCTGCTTCATCGGC
>JAAOIL010000168.1 GCA_015163825.1 Alphaproteobacteria bacterium
CCAGCTCAACAGCATCGCCCCCAGATATTCCCCACACCTTATGAGGTGGTGCAGATAAGCCCGACTATATTGCGAAGAAGCGGGACAAGCACTATTGGCATCTATGGGGCGAGGGTCGTGAGCGTGGCGGGCGTTGCGGATATTGACTTTGCCTGCCCAAGTATAAAGTGTGCCGTGTCTGCCAGCACGCGTGGGCATAACACAATCAAACATATCAACGCCACGCGCCACAGCCTCCACCAAATCATCGGGGGTGCCAACACCCATAAGATAACGCGGTGCCTTGCGCGGTAATAAAGGTGTGGTGAAATCTAACACTTCTAACATTGCCTGTTGCCCCTCGCCCACTGCCAGCCCCCCTATGGCATAACCATCAAAACCTATATCGCAAAGTTCCTGCGCACTGGTGCGGCGCAAATCTTCATAGACACTGCCCTGCACAATACCAAACAAAGCGTGATTGCTGCCATTCATCGGGCGGGGGGTGAAAACCTTTTTGCTTCGCTGTGCCCAGCGCAACGACAATTGCATAGATTTATCCGCCACTTCATGGCTGGCGGGAAAGGCAGTGCATTCGTCCAGCACCATAGAAATATCCGCCCCCAAAAGTGATTGAATCTCTATGCTGCGCTCTGGTGTCAGCATATGTTCGCGCCCATCAATATGGCTTTGGAATAGCACCCCTTGCTCGCTCAACTTTGCCATTTTCGCAAGCGACATAACCTGAAACCCACCACTATCGGTTAAGATTGGCGCGTCCCACTGCATAAACTGATGCAGACCACCCAGTGCCGCCACGACCTCGGCCCCTGGCCGCAACATTAAGTGATAAGTATTGCCTAAAACAATATCGCTACCCAGTGCTTTGACTTGGTCGGCATACATCGCCTTAACCGTAGCCGCCGTGCCAACAGGCATAAAAGCAGGGGTGCGAATAATGCCATGCGGTGTTTCAATTGATCCTAACCTTGCTAGATTATCTTCTGTTGTTAATGTGAATTTCATATCTCACGCCCGTTCCAGCAGACACGCATCGCCATAGGAATAAAACCGATAGGCATTGTCTATCGCATGCGCATAAGCCGCACACATTTTATCGTAACCGCTAAAAGCACACACCAACATAAACAAAGTAGAACGAGGCAGATGAAAATTCGTCAATAGCATATCCACCGCACGAATAGGACAGCCGGGCGTGATGAATATATCCGTCACCCCCTCATAAGGATTTATCGTGCCATCGGGATTTGCCGCCGTCTCTAATAAACGCAAAGCCGTTGTGCCTACACAAACCAGACGCGACCCCCGCCCCCGCACTTCATTTAAGGCGGTGGCAACTTCCGCCGTGATTTGCCCCCATTCCCCATGCATTTTATGAGTGCTAATATCCGCAACCTCTATCGGTAAAAATGTGCCCGCCCCGATATGTAAAACCACCTCATAAACCTCCACCCCCGCCGCTTGCAATTGCGATAATAGTTCGGGCGTAAAATGAAGCCCTGCCGTTGGTGCCGCTATCGCCCCATCTATTTTGGCATAAATGGTTTGGTAATCGTGCTTATCTTGTGCATCTGGCGCACGCCGTGCGGCTATGTATGGTGGCAAGGGTGCTGCACCCAGTCTTGCCAACACCGCCTCCATCTCGTGATGTTTGACATCAAACAACAACTCCGCACTGCGCCCATCTCTGCTTATAACTTGTGCCTCTATATCGTCAAAGATGATTTTATCGCCGACACCAACGCGTCTGGCGGGTTTTAAGAAACATTGCCAACGGGTATCTTCCAGTCGCTCTGTTAGGGTGATTTCAACTTTCGCACCACTTGTTTCACCCGCTTGTGCATCTTTTCTGTGGCGCACACCATTAAGCCGTGCGGGGATAACTTTTGTAACATTAACCACCAACGCATCACCCGCTTTTAGAAATTGAAGTAAGTCGCGAATATGATTATCGCCAAAGGTGTCTTTATCATTTCTGATATGTAAAAGACGCGCCGCATCACGCGGTTGCGCAGGACGCAAAGCAATCAAAGATTCAGGTAAGTCAAAGTCAAATGCCGCAATGTCATTTGTTGTCATTATTTTCCCACACGCAGTGATATGATTTTATCAGGATTTTGCGGGGGCTCGCCTTTTGCGATGGCATCTATATGCTCCATACCTTCTGTCACTTGCCCGATGATTGTATATTGCCCATTCAACCACGCCGCATCTTCAAGGCAAATAAAGAACTGGCTGTTGGCACTATCGGGGTGTTGCGACCGCGCCATACCCAAAGTGCCACGTGAAAAAGAGCCATTGCTAAACTCCGCCCGTAAATCTGGGTAATCAGAACCGCCACGACCTGTGCCTGTCGGGTCGCCTGTTTGTGCCATAAAACCATCAATGACGCGGTGGAAAATAATCCCATCGTAAAACTTTTCTTGCACAAGTTTTGTCATACGCGCGATATGGGCGGGGGCTAAATCTTCGTGCAATTTTATTTTAACAATCCCTGTCTTTAACTCCATCAATAAAGTTTGTGCCATCGCCCCATTCGGCAAGCCCAAAAAGCCGAGCAATACAATTAAGAAGCGGGGACGAAAGAGAGAACGGAAATTAATTCGGTTCATATATTTTAGCATTATTTTTTCTCCATCAATTTTTTAACATAAGGCGAGACAAAAGGTGAAACATCCCCACCCATTGCCGATATTTGACGCACCAAAGTAGAAGAAATAAACCCGACCTCTGGTGTTGAGGCTAGAAATACCGTCTCTATATCTTTGTTCATTTTGCGATTCATGGCGGTCATTTGTGCTTCATATTCAAAGTCTGTTCCTGAGCGTAAGCCCCGCACAATAAGGCTAGCCTTATGTTTTTGGGCGACATCAACCAGCAATCCGTCAAACGATAGCACCGATAATTCTACCCCCGCCTTTTTGGCGGCACTTGCCAATTCTTCCTCTATCATGGCAATGCGTTCTTCCACGTTGAATAAAGGTTTTTTGGTGGCGCTAACGCCAACGCCTACCACTAATTTATCAACCAGCGATAAAGCCCGTGTGATAATGTCTTTATGCCCTAATGTTATGGGATCAAAGCTGCCCGGATAAAGCCCTATACGCATTATGCCTCTCCTTCTTGTGTTGGTTCTTGTGTTTCTAATTCATCATCTTCGTCTAAGTCTTCGTCTTCGCCTGTGTCTGCGAGACGCGCCACCGATACAACTTTTGCATCTTCTTCTGTGCGGAAAATAGTAACGCCTTGTGTGCTGCGCCCCGCAATACGAATATCATTTACAGGACAACGAATGACCGTGCCTTTATCGGTAACCAACATAATCTGATCTTGTGTATCAATCGGGAATGACGCAAGCAGATTGCCATTGCGCGCCGTCATTGTCATTGCCTTAATACCTTTGCCGCCCCGACCCGACACCCGATATTCATAAGCCGATGAGCGTTTGCCATAACCATTTTCACTAATCGTTAATAGGAATTCCTCTGCGGCACCCATTTTTGCATATTGCTCTGATGTTAGGTGTGTTTCTTCTTCCACCACTTCACTATCGCCTTCGTCCTGTGTGGTGATTTCTTCTGTTTCTTCTGCTTCTTCCTCATTTAAGGCGCGGCGCATAGCGGCGGCTTGCTTGAGATAGGCTTGTCGTTGGGCGGGTGTCGCATCGCTATGGCGTAATATCGCCATAGAAATAACAGACGCATTCTCTGCTAGGCGAATACCCCGCACCCCTGTAGAACTGCTACGCCTCGCCAAGCGCAATTTTTCTACACAGAACCGAATAGATTGACCGCTAGAGGTTGTTAGCAACACATCATCGTTAATTTGGCAAGTTTCCACCCCGACAATATGTTCCCCCTCATCTGGTTTCATAGCGATTTTGCCCCGCCGATTAACTTGCACAAAATCTGATAAATCGTTGCGGCGCACATTACCACGAGTCGTAGCGAATACGATATTGAGATTACGCCATTCTTCCTCATTCTGGGGTAGAGCCATAATAACGGCTATGCCTTCGCCTTCATCTAGGGGCAGCATATTGACCAACGCCTTACCCCTTGCTTGTGGGGCAGCCGCCGGCAATTTCCATACCTTCAATTTATAAACCATACCTGTTGTAGAGAAAAACAAAATAGGCTGATGCGTGTTCGCTATGAATATGCGTGTGACGAAATCTTCGTCTTTTGTTGTCATACCCGCTCTGCCTTTGCCACCACGCCTTTGTGCCCGATAGGTGGAGAGCGGCACACGTTTAATATACCCCGCATGAGAAACGGTCACCACCATATCCTCTTGTGGGATGAGGGATTCGTCATCCACCTCGCCATCGTCTTCAATGAATTCAGAGCGGCGCGGCGTGGCATATTCTTTTTTCATATCTGCCAGTTCCGCACAAATGATAGCCATAACCCTATCGTGACTGCGCAGGAGATCTAGCAAGTCTGTTATTTGCGCCCCCAACCCTTGCAGTTCACCACCAATCTCATCACGCCCCATAGCGGTCAGCCTTTGTAGTCGCAACTCTAATATCGCCCTCGCTTGGGCTTCGCTTAACCGATAAGTGCCCGCATCGCTGATGCGATGGAGGGGATCGTCTATCAAACCGATTAAAGCACGGACATTCTCCGCCTTCCAGTCTTTACCCATAAGTTGCTCCCGCGCGGATTGTGGCGAGGGGGCTTTGCGAATAAGGGCGATAATTTCATCTATATTCTCCACAGCGATAGCAAGCCCGACCAAAACATGGGCTCTGTCTCTTGCTTTGTTCAGTTCAAATTTAGACCGCCTTGTTATCACCACTTCCCTGAAGGCGATAAAGGCTTGTAGCATTTGGCGCAGATTCATAAGTTCGGGGCGACCATTATTCAACGCCAACATATTAGCGGGGAAACTGGATTGCAATTGCGAGAAGCGATAGAGTTGGTTTTGCACGACATCTGCTACGGCATCGCGTTTTAGTTCTATCACCACCCGCATACCATCTCTGTCCGATTCATCACGAATATCGCTGATGCCCTCTATGGTTTTATCACGCACGAGGTCTGCTATTTTTTCTATCATCGTGGTTTTATTCAATTGATATGGAATTTCATTTATTATGATGGCTTCTTTATCTTTGCTGACATTTTCTATCTGCACCCGCCCCCGCATAATGACCGAGCCACGCCCCGTAAGAACAGCCGAGCGAGACCCACTCTGCCCCAATATCAACCCCCCTGTCGGAAAATCAGGACCAGGGATAAGTTGCAATAATTCCTCATCAGAAAATTCAGGATTGTCTATGAGGGCGAGGCACCCATCTATCAATTCCCCCAGATTATGAGGGGGGATATTGGTTGCCATACCAACCGCAATACCATTCGCCCCATTAGACAACAGATTAGGCAGACGCGCGGGCAACACCATGGGCTCGCGTTCCGAACTATCGTAATTGTCTTGGAAATCAACTGTGTCTTTATCTATATCTTCTAGCAAGGCATGGGCGGGCTTACCCATACGCACTTCCGTATAGCGCATCGCCGCTGGCGGATCGCCATCAATAGAACCAAAATTCCCCTGCCCATCAAGCAAAGGCAAACGCATAGAAAAATCCTGTGCCATACGCACCAACGCATCATAAATAGACGTATCACCATGCGGGTGATATTTACCAATCACATCGCCAACAACACGCGCCGATTTACGATAAGCCTTGTTATAATCGTAGCCATTCTCTCCCATTGAATAAAGAATACGGCGATGCACGGGCTTCAACCCATCACGGACATCGGGCAAAGCACGAGAAACAATCACACTCATCGCATAATCCAAATAGGATTTACGCATTTCTTCTTCAATCGTAATCGGGCGCACATCAAAATCATCTGATGGCGGTTCATCTGCTGGAGGTGCTGGAGGGGAAGGCGGTGGTGGCGGCGGTGGGGGGGAAGCAGAATCTGTCGTAGAAAGTGTGTCAGAATCTGGCGTTTGCGCCCCCTCTTCCGCCTTTACCGCTCCATCTAGCGGCGTGTCTAGCGAGGCTTCTGCCGTTGTAATATCATCAGAATTTTCGTCCACGATTGCTGCTTCTCATATCTGTTAAAATGAGGCTTAACACTAGCACACAAGCGCAAATTTTTCACGAAAATAATACGATTTTTCGCTTATTTGCACCCTTAATTATCGGCAGAAATCGGGGCTAAAAAGGAGCGTAAAAAGGAGCGTAAAAAGTGGATATAAAGGCGCATATAAAAGCAACCTTAAAAAGGGATTTCGTCATCCATCATGCCGTCATCTTCGGCGGGTAATGTGCGGCTTTTTTCTGCACTCGGCGCATTGTACGAATCGCCACTATCATCATTGCGTTTGCCGTCCAGCATTGTCAGATTGGAATTGAACCCTTGCAGCACAACTTCAGTTGTGTAGCGGTCATTACCTTTATCATCTTGCCATTTTC
>JAAOIL010000169.1 GCA_015163825.1 Alphaproteobacteria bacterium
AAGATGCACATCTTCGCTTTTGGCATCACACATTTGGATAAGGCATAAGCGATCGCGCAAAGGGTTTAACCCCAAAGTTTCTGTATCAATGGCGAGGCTATCTTTAAAGGAAATGCCGTCTGGTAAATCATCTTTGTGTAAGTGGATATTCATAACCTATTCTTATGCCTCATAATCGTCGGGGTCAAGATTTTTGACACGGATTCTAAAATCTTCATCAAATGTCAAATATACAAGATTGCCAATAGGGCGATGCCGAGCGTCAAGCGATAGAGGATAAAGGGGGCAAGGCTGAACTTTTGAATAAGTTTCATAAAAATATGGATACTAGCAAGCGCAATGAGGGCGGTTAAAATACTGGCAATAAAAATATCCCAAATCAAGGTGGAGACCAGAGTGGGGTCTATGGTTTGGTGGGCAGAAAAATTTGCGGCGAGGTCTATGATTTGGGCGGTGGCAAAAGCGGCGATGAGGGGCACAGATAATAGCATTGAATAACGCGCCGCTTCGGGGCGGGGTATGTGTAAGGCGCGGGCTGCCATAATGGTCACCCCCGCCCGACTAGCGCCCGGTATGAAAGCACATATTTGGGCGATGCCTATCAACAAAGCCGCCCGATAGGGAAGGTGGGCGAGGCGGGTGGTGTCGCCGCCCCATTTATCGGCTGCCCAAAGCGGCAGAGCAAATATGATATTTGCCCACGCGACAATCTCTGCTGTGCGTAAATATGAAATAGCCCCGCTTGTAAATAATATGCCACCAATAATCATGGCGGGCACACTGGCAATCATTACGATAGTGGTCAAATGCGCTTCACGGCTGGTTCTATTGCCGATAATATGCGGCACACCCTTGAGCATCGCCACAATATCGCGCCAGAAATAAACGATCACCGCCAATAATGTGCCGCTATGCAAGGCAATATCTAGGCGCACCCCATGGTCGGGCAAGGCGCTTAGCGCATGCACTAATGTCAAATGCCCCGATGAACTGATAGGCAAAAACTCGGTCGCTCCCTGCACCAGTGCCAGAATTATAATGTGATTTAACGCCATAAACACAACCCTAGCGATTGCTTCCCATAATGCCAAGTTTAATCTATAATTGGCTGATGAATAAACTCTATCATTATCTGCTGTGTCCGCATTCGCGCAAATGTCGCCTTATGTTGGGCGAAATAAAAATAGAATATGCGCCACACGAAATACGCCCCGTTTGGAATTATGGCGGCGCAAGGGACGCGGAATTCCTGCGCCTTAATCCGTCGGGGGAAGTGCCTGTATTGGTGCTGGCAAATAAAGGGGTGGTCGCTGGGCATTATGCTTTGACGGAATGGATTATTGAAAATGATAAGGCACATATATGTATGCCTGATAATCATATAGAGCGGGCTGAAGTGCGGCGCCTTGTGGCGTGGTTTGATACTAAATTTATGCGTGAAGTCGGGGTGCCTATCACAGATGAAAAAATCAATAATCGTTTGATGGGAAAAAACGCTGTCCCGAATATGGAAATCGTGCGGCAGGGTTTGGCAAATCTGGGGCATCATCTATCCTATTTGCAATATCTGCTAGCGCAACGAGATTGGTTGGCGGGCGCTCATTATACATTAGCCGATATGGCAGCAGCGGCGCCTCTATCTTGTCTTGATTATACAGGTGATGTCGCATGGAAATCTTATCCTTTGGTGCGCGAATGGTATGCACGGATAAAATCGCGCCCGTCTTTTCGCCCGTTGCTGGCAGATTATATTGCCGGCTTCCGCCCGACCTCGCATTATGCTGATTTGGATTTTTAGATGAGTATGTCGCCTCAAGATTCACAAATAGTTTTGCGCGATAATATCCGCCTTAAAGCCCAAGAGCAGGGCTTTGATATTTGTCGTATCACAAATATAGATGCCCTAGAATCTGCAGGCAATAATGATATAGAAACAGGGCTTTATGAATTTTTGCAAGCACACCATCATGGTGATATGGATTGGCTGGCACGAGACCCCGCGCGCCGTGCCTACCCCAAAAATCTATGGCAAGATGTGCGCTCTATCATTGTGCTGGGGGTGAATTATGCTCCCGCCCATAATCCGTTAGAAGATAAGGATAAAACCGATAAGGGGTTAATCTCTGTCTATGCCCAGAGGCGCGATTATCATGATGTCATAAAAAAACGCTTGCGCCCTCTGGCGCGGTGGTTGGCAGAATCCAGCGCTTGTGAAGTCAAACTATTCGTGGATACCGCCCCCGTTATGGAAAAACCATTGGCGGCAGCGGCGGGGCTTGGCTGGCAGGGTAAGCATACGAATCTTGTCTCGCCTGATTATGGCTCGTGGTTGTTTCTGGGGGTTATTTTTGCCGCTTGCGATCTACCCGCCGATGAAGCAGGGCATAATCAATGCGGGTCGTGTCGGGCGTGTTTAGATGTGTGCCCAACAAATGCCTTTACCGCCCCGTATAAATTAGATGCGCGTAAATGTATTTCCTATCTCACCATAGAACATAAAGGCGCGATTGATAGAGCCTTGCGCCCTGCCATCGGTAATTATATTTATGGCTGTGATGATTGTCTGGCGGTTTGCCCTTGGAATAAGTTTGCCCGCACCGCGCATAATACCCGCCTCGCTATGCGTGAAGATTTGCATTTGCCCGATTTATTATTTCTTATCACATTAGATGATGCCGCCTTTCGCACTTACTTTACTGCCACGCCCATAAAGCGGGTCGGGCGGGTGCGGTTTATGCGCAATGTCTTAATCGCTATTGGTAATATGGCAGATGATGTTGATGAGGCAAAAAAAGCAGAAGCATGTAGCGCCGTCAAAAAATGTTTAAGCGATGAGGCGGCTTTGGTGCGGGGTATGGCAGTATGGGCATTGGCACAATTGGATAAATCATCGGCTATCACTCTTGCCCGCCCCGCTCTTGCCGATGAGCGGGATGCGCATGTGCTAGAAGAATGGCAGGCGGTGCTGGCATGACACATATTCTATGCTTGGGCTTTGGGTTTTGTGCCGCAGAACTTTCAAAAACATTAGAGGAAAAGGGTTGGAAAATATCGGCAACAACACGCGACGCAGAAAAAGCCGCCGCCCTTAAAGCACAAAATATCAATGCTCTCTTATGGACGGATAAGGGGGTATGGACTGATAAGGGGGTATGGACTGATAGGGGGATAGGCGAGATATTACCCGATGACATTACGCATATTCTTATATCCGCCCCTCCCGCTAATTCTCCAGTTGATTCAGGTGATGTGTTTTTGGCGCATTTTGCCGCTCAATCTTTACCGCCTTTGCCGCAATTAAAATGGCTCGGTTATTTATCAACGACCAGTGTTTATGGCAATAAAGAGGGTGCCTTGGTTGATGAAGACACCGCCGCCGCCCCGACCAGCACACGCGGACAAAGGCGTGTTTTGGCAGAACAAGGCTGGCTGAATTGGGGACAAACGCGGCAAGTGCCGACTTATATTTTTAGGCTGGCAGGTATTTATGGAGCAGGGCGTAATGCTTTGGCACGTGTGCAGGCGGGCACAGCACAGCGTATATATAAAGAGGGGCAGCTATTTTCACGCATCCATGTGGCAGATATTGCCCAGATACTCTATGCGTCAATGCGGGGTGTTGCCCCTCATAAAACACGCCTATATAATATTTGCGATGATATGCCCGCCCCCCCACAAGATGTTATTGCCTATGCGGCACAAACATTAGGGCTCGCGCTCCCCGCCTTGATTAATTATGATGAGGCAGATTTATCTGTTATGGCAAAGTCCTTTTATACAGAGAATAAACGCGTTGATAATCAACGCATCAAAGATGAATTAGGGGTGCGTTTGCTTTATGCCAATTATAAAATAGGATTAGATGATATTTTCCAAAAGGGCGATTTTTAATGCAAGATAAAACGATTTTACAAGTGATACCAAACCTCCATATTGGCGGGGCTGAACAAACGGTGCTGGAAATCACCCGCGCCATTGTTGAAGCGGGCGGGCGTGCCTTAATCGCCAGTGCCTATAATGGGAGTGCCTATAATGCTGATGACAAAAACAAAAATAGTGTCCCTAGTTTGGCGCCTGCTATCATTGCAGCAGGGGGAGAGATTATCACACTGCCAGTCGCCTCAAAAAATCCCTTCATTATGTTTGCCAATATAAAAAGACTAGCCACTATCATACGCCGCTATCGGGTGGATATTATCCACGCCCGTTCTCGTGCCCCCGCTTGGAGTGCCTATGCGGCAGCCCGAAAAACGGGGATTGCTTATTTATCTACCTATCATGCCAAAGTGCATGCCCACCCCGCCTTGAAGCGGTTTTATAATTCAGGTCTGGTGCGCGGGCAATTGGTGATTGCCAATTCACAATTCACTGCCGCCCAGATAATGCGGTTTCATAAAGTGCCGCCCTCGCATATTCGGGTCATACCGCGTGGCTGTGATATAGAAGCGCTCGCACCCACGACCCCCGCCAAAACATCACGCCAAGCGATGCGCGCAAAATGGAATGTCAGCGCTGATGATTTTGTCATTTTATGCCCCGCCCGTTTAACGCGTTGGAAAGGACAACACATAGCCGTAGCGGCAATAGCAGAGGCTCTAAAAACACAAGATAAAAAAAATATAAAACTTGTTTGTGTCGGTGGTATTGAAACCCATAATGATTACATCCAAACATTGAGCGATTTGGCAACACGATTGGGCGTGGCGCAGAATGTTATTTTGGCGGGGGTGGAACGCGATATGCGCAGTGTTTATGGGGCAAGTGATGTGGTGGTCGCCCCCTCTATTGAAGCCGAACCATTCGGGCGCATTATTATAGAAGCGCAAGCGGCGGGGTTGGCAGTCATTGCGTCTGATGCGGGCGGCTTTCGTGAAACAGTGGCAGACCATGCGGGCTGGCTTGTGCCACCAGATGATGTGGCGGCATTGGGACAATGTTTCGCCCGTGCCATTATGACACCGCCAAAAGATTTAGCGGCGATGGGCGCCATTGGTTGTGCTTATGTCGCCAGTCGTTATAGCGATGCGCTTATGTGTTCGCGCACCCTTGATGTCTATCGGGAACTGGCGTGAGCGATAATTCTATTCGTTCCACGGGGGCGCCGCGTCTGGCACAAGACTTCAATGATGCGTTATTGATAGGTATTGGCTTGTCGCCCGATAATCTTGTGGCGGCAATCAATACGCTGCATCCGCATTTTGCCAGCCTTTGTGTGTTGATTAGCCCCACACAAAAAATTGCCGCACAGGGGGCACAGGGAGCACAGGGAGCACAGGGAGCACAGGGGGCAAAGGGGGCAAAGGGGGCAGATGAGATATGGGTTGCTCATCGCTTGGGGGGGCGCGGGGCGCTCGCCCTTATCAGGCGTATTGCTTGGCGCCGCTTCGCTTGTGTCTATCAACTAACACCCGCCTATCACGCTGGCGCCTCATTCACGCTCGCGCTATCGCTAGCCCTGTTGCGGCTGCTTGTTGTGCCACGACCGCCATGGTGCTTTTCTTTGCCAAAAGATGATATTTCAAGTTGAAATTATTCGCTAGACAGCCTAAATCAAATATAAGACTAACAAAAGGAGAATACTCATCGTAAGAAAACCGCAAATGACGCAACCACCGCGCAAGCAGGGTATGCGTATTAATGAGATGATTACCAATTCAGAAGTTCTGGTGATTGACGCCGAAGGCGAAAAACGAGGGATCATAAATATAGAAAATGCAATTGCACTGGCGGAAGCGGCGGGGTTGGATCTGGTGGAAGTCTCGCCGAATGCCACACCGCCCGTCTGTAAGGTGTTGGATTATGGCAAGTTAAGATATCAAGAACAGAAAAAAGCCAGCGAAGCTCGCAAGAAACAAAAAACCATAGATGTGAAAGAAATCAAAATGCGTCCCAATATAGATACGCATGATTATGAAGTGAAAATGCGCAGTGTGTCGCGCTTCTTAGGCGATGGTGATAAAGTAAAAGTAACATTGCGCTTTAGAGGGCGTGAAATGGCACACCGCGAGTTAGGCGAAGCCCTGTTGCATCGGGTGCGTGATGATACACAAGAGAT
Organism: Alphaproteobacteria bacterium; assembly: GCA_015163825.1. GTDB lineage: Bacteria > Pseudomonadota > Alphaproteobacteria > RS24 > RS24 > JAAOIL01. Next base: position 6,056 of record JAAOIL010000169.1, read on the forward strand.
TGCTAAAGTTGAATCCTCCCCCAAATTGGAAGGGCGGCAAATGATTATGGTCATCGCGCCCCGCTAGATTTGGGGCTAATTAGACTGCTAAATTTAGAGCTGTTTTGTAAAAATATTTTTGGCGAGGACGGGTTCATCAGTGATGAAATTATGCACACCTTGTGCCGCAAAGCGGCGCATCATTTCAAGATTATTTATTGTCCACACACTGACTTCCATATTTAAGGCTTTGGCATAAGATAAAGTTTCCGCATTGATGTCGCCCCAATAGGCAAACCATTTCGGCATATTTGTATTGCTGGCTTGCACCCCCGCCTTGCTGGCTTGCATAAGACTCTTCAATATCTTTTCCCGATAATTGGCACCAGATTGGGGTCGCCAATCATGGTCGCCCAAATAAGGTGCCCCGGTTTCACTTTGGGTACGGAAGATTTTGTGTAAAGCCAGTTCAGGCACAGGGGCTGCGGGGTCGGCAATGGCAAAGGGTATTGTTATAAAGCCGTATGTTTGGTCGGGGTGGTGCTGTTTTATCTGCGCCAATAAATGCCAATCAAAAGAAACAAAGATCATATTTTTGGCAAGATTTTTGGCGGCAGAATGGGTCGCCAATAAAGTGTTCAGCGCCGCAATCAGTCTGCGATTTTCTTTTGTAAAAGAGGGGTCAATAGAAGAAGGCGGTTTTGTCGCCGCCGTAAGAGTGCTTTTTATCTCAACAATTATTTTGAAATCAGGCGAGACCTTGCCGTCAAGGTAAGTGCATAAATCGGCAAAAAGAGGAATAGGCGTATCATCTATCGCTATCTGGTCGGGGTGCTTATTGGCATAATTGCTGGTCGGGTCTAGCCTGCCTATATCATAGCGGCATAAGGCGGCATAATCTAGCGCCGCAATGGCAGGCAAAGGCGGGCTGATATAATGCCCGTCAAGGCGGGTCTGGCTGGGGTTTAGGTGTAAATCATGGTGGATAACCAATTGCCCATCACGGCTACACTGGATATCGCATTCTATACCATCGCTGCCGACCGCTAGCGCATGGGCGAAAGCCGCCATACTATTTTCGGGGCGCAGATTAGCCCCGCCCCTATGCGCTATAATTAAAGGTATGGATTGCGGTTGCATTTATCCCCTATAGCGTATAAAAGGCTTCACTTGGAACAACTTTTTACGACTGGTCGGGCTGAATTTATGGGCTGCCTTGATGAGTTGCGTTCCCTCCTATAAAACATAAGGCTTATAATATATAAGGCTTATAATATATAAAGCGAAAGGATAGAAAATGCCCAAAATGAAAACAAAAAGTGGCGCGAAAAAGCGCTTCAAAATAACAGCGAATGGCAAAATCCGCGCCGGCCAAGCAGGCAAGCAACACGGCATGATCAAACGCACATCTAAACATAATCGCCGACAACGCGGCACGGCGGGTTTATCCGCCCCCGACACACGTGTCGTGCGTAAATTTTTGCCGAATGGGAGGTAGTCATGGCTAGAGTAAAACGCGGCGTCACTTCCCATGCACGCCATAAAAAACTTCTGGGAAAAGCAAAAGGCTATTATGGACGGCGTAAGAATACCGTCAAAACAGCACGCCAAGCCGTCTTCAAAGCCGGTCAATATGCCTATCGTGATAGGCGGGTGCGCAAACGTAATTTCCGTGCTTTGTGGATTCAACGCATCAATGCGGGGGCGCGCGCTCATGGGCTAACTTATGGTCGCTTCATTGACGGATTGAATAAAGCCGGGATTGAAGTCGATCGTAAAGTGCTGGCTGATTTAGCCGTGCGGGAGCCTATGGCTTTTGAAGCATTGGTAGAACAAGCACGTTCTGCCATATCTGCTTAATAATTCCGCATTAGAGGATTTGCTTATCATTTCACAGCCTCTGTGGTAAAAGGGTTGTGGCAAAAAGGGCAGTGGAAAAAGCAATGGCAAACAATTCTGATACCTTAAAACAAAACGTGATGGACGCCATCACGGCAGCCAATGACCTTGATACATTGGAGAGTGTGCGCGTAGCGGCACTGGGTAAAAAAGGTGCGGTCTCGGCATTGCTAAAATCACTAGGGGCGATGACCCCTGAGGAACGCCAAGAAAAAGGTCCCCTCTATAATGGCTTGAAAGATAATATCACCGCCGCATTGGCAGCGCGTAAATCTGACTTGGAAGCGCAAGCTCTAGAATCTGCTTTGGCAACACAAGCCCTTGATGTCAGCCTACCCGCACCAGCAAGTGCGCCGCTTTTGGGGCGGGTGCATCCGGTGTCGCAAGTGCTGGATGAACTGATAGCGATATTTGCCGATATGGATTTTGATATTGCCCAAGGGCCAGAAATAGAAACTGATTATTATAATTTCACCGCCCTGAATATCCCCGAAGCCCACCCCGCCCGACAAATGCACGATACATTCTATATGAAAAAGGCGCGCAAATCTGTGTTGCGCACGCATACCAGTCCGGTGCAAATCCGCACGATGGAGGCGGGCGACCCCCCCTTTCGGTTTATAGCGCCGGGTCGTGTTTATCGTTGTGATAGCGACCAAACACATACGCCCATGTTCCACCAAATAGAAGGGCTGGTGGTTGATGAAACAACACATCTTGGACATTTGAAATGGGTGCTTGAAACATTTTTAGCAAGATTTTTTGAAGTTGATGAAGTCGCCTTGCGGTTTCGCCCTAGCTATTTTCCGTTCACAGAGCCGAGCATGGAAGTTGATGTGCCCTATCAT
>JAAOIL010000170.1 GCA_015163825.1 Alphaproteobacteria bacterium
GCGACAATTTTAATATCAATGGTTTTGATATGGCGCGGATCACCATCGCGAATAACAAATTCTACCTGTTCCCCACTAGGGAATTGATAGGCAAAAATTTCACCCCGCGCCGGCACCCGCCCTGTTATGGCAAAAATCAAGCCGCCCAAAGTATCAACATCGGCTTGCGCCCCAACACCAATAAATGGCAGATGCAAAGCCGCCTCTAAATCGGTTAAATCCATACGCGCCGCCGCTTGCCAATTATGCGGGCTTTTTTGTTCAAGCATTGTTATGGTCGCTTCATCTTCATCTATAATCTCACCGACAATCTCTTCAATCAAATCTTCTATAGTTAGCAAACCATCGGTGCCACCATATTCATCTATCACCAATGCCAAATGAATACGGGTCGTTTGCATTTTCAAAAGTAGATCCAGACACGGCATAGAAGGCGGCACAAATAAAATATCACTGATTAAATCTTCCACGCGCGGTAAGGGTGCCGAACTTTCAGCAGAATCTGGTTCGCGATAATAAGCGGCAATCACCCGCTTGACATTCAACACCCCCAAAGGTTGGTCTAGTGAATCGCGAAAAATAGGCATACGTGTATGGTTCGCCCCCGCAAAGCGCAACATAATCTCATGCGGGCTTGCCTCAACATCTATGGCATCAATATCGGCGCGTGGCACCATCACATCATCAACACGCAAATCACGAAAGCCCAAAAGATTACGCAACATAGCGCGTTCCTCATGCGAGAAACCAGCCTCATCATCATCGCCTTCTTCCAGCACATCTTCTATGCTTTCACGCAGACTTGTCTCGGGGGTGGTGTGCCAAAAAGATTTCAATCTTTGGACAAGCCAGCCCCCCCAGAGTAAAAGTGTTGGTTTGAGAGAAAATTTTTCCATTAGCACAGCACCTCATTTACATAAGGGTTCGCAATACCAAGCGGTGCCAACAATGTTGCCTCCAATGTTTCCATTTTATGTGCCGCCAATTGCGTATCATGGGTATAGCCCAATAAATGCAAAAGCCCATGCGTGATAAGGTGCAAGGCGCGATGTCTAAAATCCAATTGTGCCATTGCCGCTTCTTCTGCCACGCGTGTGAAAGACACCGCCATATCCCCCAGCACCAGATAAGGGCGCGTGCATAAGGCAGCATTATAGGGCGCCGCTAAATCAAGACTGGGGAATGATAATATATTGGTCGGGGTTTCTTTCTGGCGATAGGTTTTGTTCAAGGCGGCTAATTGTGTGTCATCTGCCAGCAACACACTGACCTCGCCCGCCTTTAAGGAGAGAGCATCCCACAGATAATCAATATGCGCCCGCAATGCCGCCTCGTGTGTTTGCCAGTTTTTAGTTTCTATCTTTATATCTATGACACACTCACTCATTACTCTTGCCTTTTTTTCTTGCCTCATAAGCCGTGATAATCTTGGCAACCAAATCATGGCGCACCACATCGCCTTGTGTAAAGCGCACGATTTTAAGCACATTATCATGTGCCAGCCCCGATAAGACATCAAGCGCATCTGCCAAGCCCGATACTTGCCCTTTTGGTAAATCAATCTGGCTGGGGTCGCCATTGATGACCATATGCGAACCCTCACCAAGCCGTGTTAAAAACATTTTCATTTGCATGGTCGTGGTATTTTGTGCCTCGTCCAAAATGATAAAAGCATTACGCAAAGTGCGCCCACGCATAAAAGCGAGGGGGGCTATTTCAATATCACCACATTCGAGAGCGCGTTCCACCCGTGCGGCGGGCAACATATCGTAAAGAGCATCATAGAGGGGGCGTAAATAGGGATCTACTTTTTCGCGCATATCACCCGGCAAAAACCCTAGCCGCTCCCCCGCTTCAAGAGCGGGGCGCGATAAAATAATGCGCTCCACTTTGCCCGCCAATAATAAAGAAGCCGCCGCCGCCACTGCCAAATAAGTTTTACCTGTGCCTGCCGGCCCCAACCCCAATACCAGCTCATGCGATAACAACGCCTCTATATAAGTGGCTTGATTGGGCGAGCGCGGTATAATATCGCGGTTTTGTGTATGAATGGCTTTGGCTTGCCTATCTTTTACATTTTTTCTGGTTTTAATGGTTTGGCGGTTACCACTTTTATTTTTTTCATCATCTTGGGCAAAGCGCATCGCCCCATCAACATCACCAGAATTAATTGCCGCCCCCGATTCCAGCCGCGCATAAAGCGTCTGCAAGACTTGGGCGGCGGCACGGCAATTGTCAGTGTCGCCCTCCACAAAAACCAGATTACCCCGATTGATGAGTGACACCGACAACACTTGCTCTATGCGTGCCAGATTCTGCCCATGCGCCCCATATAGGTCGGGGAGCAGAAGGTTGTTTTCAAATTCAAGGGATTTTACACCAGAGGTTTGCTTTGCCCCCGACACTTTATTGACCCCCGCTATCTTATTGGAGAGTGAGCCACTCATATTTTATTCCTCATAAGCACTCTTATAATATCATTATTCATTAAGCAGTCGCCCTCTTAAGCTAAAATCACCCGCCGCTTCTATCAGCACGGGGGCACATAATCCATAGAACGCACTTTTTGTGCGCTCGTCAAGGCTCGTATTTTCACTCTTATTTTCGCTCTTATTTTCACTCTTATTTTCACTCTTATTTTTGCTGGCATCATCTTCAGGAAAAGCAACATGCACAGGCTGCAAATAGGGACTACGCCCCGATATTTGATTTTTATGTTTTGAAGCGGCACCTTTATGCTCTGCCTCAAATAAAATGGGTAGCACCCGCCCTATCTGTGCCTCATTAAAGCGACGTTGATGATGGGCAAGGCGCTTTTGCACTTCCCCTAAACGCGCCGCCTTCACATCTTCTGGCACTTGCGCTTCGTGCGCGGCAGCAGGCGTGCCGGGGCGCGGTGAATACTTAAAACTAAAGGCTTGGGCAAACCCCACCTCATCAATCAGCGATAAAGTCGCTTCAAAATCGGCATCGCTCTCGCTGGGGAAACCAATAATGAAATCAGATGATAGCGCAATATCGGGGCGCACGGCGCGCAAGCGCTGCATAATATCTAAATAATGTGCCACACTATGTTGGCGGTTCATCGCTTGCAAGATTCTATCAGACCCCGATTGAATCGGTAAATGTAAATAGGGCATTAGTTTTTCACAATCGCCAAAGACAGCAATCAAATCATCATTCATATCGCGCGGGTGGCTGGTGGTGAAACGCAAACGCTCTATGCCGTCCAATTGCGCTAAGGCGCGTAATAAATCTGCCAGACCCACACCGCTTATCGGGCATTGCCAGGCATTGACATTTTGCCCCAATAAAGTGATGTCGCAGATACCCGCATCACGCAAGCCTTGTGCTTCGGCAATAATCTCATCACGGCGACGTGAGACTTCTTGACCGCGCGTATAAGGCACAACACAAAATGTGCAAAACTTATCGCACCCTTCTTGTATTGTTAAATAGGCCGCCGCCCGCCGCGTGATAAATTTTTTATTTTGTGCCGCTAATGCCGCAAATTTTTCTTGGGCGGGGAAATCTAGACGCATAATCGTCTCGCCCGTCTCTTGATATTTATCAAGCATTGCCGGTAGGTCTTGTATGGTTTGTGGTCCAAACACCATATTAACAATCGGGGCACGGCGCACAATCTCTTGCCCTTCGGCTTGCGCCACACACCCCGCCACACCAATCACCATAGCGGGCGATTTCTCTTTGAGACGCCGCAAGCGCCCTAAATCAGAATAGATTTTTTCTGCCGCTTTCTCTCTTATATGGCATGTGTTCAACACCACAACATCGGCAGCATCGGCACTAGCAACTTCTGCCAGACCATGCTCTTGTAAAAGGGCGCCCATACGTTCTGAATCATAAAAATTCATCTGGCAGCCATAATTTTTAATATAAAATGTTTCGGGCTTCATATCTGCCTCTTACTCTTTTATCGGCATTGGCGCAAGATAACCATACGAAGATTCCGCCTCATCAGCATTTTCCCCAGAATCTACCCCAGAATCTAGAGCCGCCTTAAAAGAATCCGCCGTGCCCATAATCAAATGGTCTAGCCCCAGCCGCATACTTTGATAACATTGACGATTTAAGGCTTTGCGGTCGGTATCTGCCTGCACCGCAATGGCGGGATTAAAAACCATATCAATCGTCAAATTGGGGCATGCCAAAGTATAAAAGAAATGCCGCACAAACCCCACTTGCCCTAACCAACCATAGGGCAGGCGTTGCCCGCGCCCCAATGCCACCCCCTTACCCATTTTATAACAAAGGCTTATCGGTTGCACCAAAACCGCTTTAGGGGCGCTCGTCTGTTCTTGATTTTGTGCTTGCGCGATAGCAATCAAAGGCGCAAAAAAAGTGCCCTTAAATGGCAAGGGAGAAAGCCCCGGGGTCGTGGTCGCTTCAGGAAAGATGAGGATATTATCCCCCGCCAACCA
>JAAOIL010000171.1 GCA_015163825.1 Alphaproteobacteria bacterium
ACGCTGGCGTCCCATATTAATGTCGCCACTATTTATGCGGCAGATGAAGCGGCGGGGCTGGTCTTAGCCCAAGATTTCGGCACAGCAACCCTTGCCACCACACCCGAAGCCGCGCGTCCCCCTGTTTATTTGGAAGCGATAGAAACATTACTGACACTACAGACAATCCCCGATTTTGCTCCTGATTTTTTGGGCGCCTATGATGGGGCGGTATGCGCCCATGAAGCGTCCTTATTTGTGGAATGGTATTTGCCCTATCGTGGCATAAACATAAAAGAGGAAGCGGCAAACGCATGGCATAAATTATGGCAGACGCTTGGTGATGAATTATATGCAACAACAAAGGCGACTATTATTTTGCGGGATTATCATTCGGTTAATCTGCATTGGCAAAACTGCGCCGCCCAGATTTATCGGCTGGGGGTGATAGATGTGCAAGACGCCTTGCGGGGCACACCCGCCTATGATGTTGTGTCGCTCTTGCAAGATGCGCGTATTGATGTCAGTGCCGCCCAAACCACACAGAGCCTTAACCATTATAGTCAAAAAAGATTTTCTGGTGATATAATAGCGCAACAAGATTTCTTGCGTGATTATGCGCTATGTGGGGCGCAACGCAATTTCAAAATCGCCGGTATTTTTGTGCGCCTTGCCAAGCGCGATAATAAACCCAGCTATTTAGATCATTTGCCGCGTATCATAAAATATATCAGGCATAATCTTAACCATAACAGCCTACAGCCTGTGGCGGCATGGCTGGCGGCTTATGCGCCCGATTGGGATAGCCCATGAGTGATATAAAAACAGCCATGATATTAGCGGCAGGGCGTGGCACCCGCATGCGCGCCGCACAGGCAGACCCGCCAAAGCCACTAACCCCCCTCACCATTGGTGGGCGAGACCAAACCCTGATAGATTTTATTTTAAGCGAGATTATGGCGGCGGGGATAAAAAGAATCGTCATAAACCTTCACCATAAAGCCGAACAGATTATCGCTCATATAAATGCCCAAACAGTGATTGTGGAAAATGATGTTGAGATTATTTTCTCGCCTGAGCAAGATATTTTACGCGAAACAGGGGGTGGGGTGCGCCACGCTTTGCCGCATTTGGGGGCTGCGCCTTTTCTGGTGTGTAATGCCGATGTTATTTGGCAATCCCATAAACCGACGCTCGCAGATTTTATAAAGCGGTTTGCCCGCCTTAATTATAAAAACCCCAATATGGCGGCACTTTTATTATTGGCGGCGCGTGATACAGCGATTGGGGTGGATAATAAAAAAGGTGATTTTTCTATGGATAAAGAATGCCGCCTCTCCCGCATTAGTGGGCGCATTAGTGAGCGTAGTAATGGGCGCATTAGTGAGCGCACCAATATAAGCGGACAAAATGATTATATTTTTACAGGGGTGCAAATCCTCACCCCCGCTTTATTTGACGCCATAGACGAGGATGTCTTTTCGCTCAATCATATTTATGACAAAGCCGCAAAACAAGGCGGTCTTTATGGGCATCGTTTGGATGGGCGTTTTCTCCATATTGGCACGCCTGAAGCATGGGCAGAAGCGCGTGTTTATGCAGCGCAAATGCGCTAGGGCATATCGCCTTTGTGGGTAATGTGATATACTAACATTATGCGTTCTATGCCTCACCTTTATAATATCACTGATACTCAACCTTTCTTGCAATGCTTGGCACAGGGCTTGTTTGATGATGATAACCGCACAAGGCTTTTTGATAAACCTTTTGCCTTATCAGATATTCGTATTTTATTACCAACACGGCGCGCGGCGCGTAGTTTGACCCATATATTCTGGCAACTGGCGCACGAGCAGGGGCAGGCGGCACTTTTACTGCCACGCATCAGCACATTGGGTGATGTGGGTGATGAGATGATAAATGATGATGATTTTGACACAAGCCCGATTGATGATGAATCCACTTTACCTTTATTACCAGCGATTGGCGAGCGCCAACGCCATTTCTATTTGATGCGTTTGATTGGTGCATGGCATAAACAACATGGGGCTGAAGATAGGGGTGATAAAGACGCTCGCCAAGATTTAACACCTGCCACCCGCGCCGCCCTCGCCTATGAGTTGGCACATTTTTTAGACCAAGCCCAGAATGAACAAATTGATTGGCGACACTTGCCCGCCCTTGTCCCCGATGAAATGGCAGCGAACTGGCAACAGACATTAGACTTTTTGAAAATTATCACCGCCCATTGGCCACAGATATTAAAAGAGGATAACAAATTAGATATTGCCGAACATCGCCGTCTATCTTTGCAACGCATTGCGGCAAAATGGGCAGCACAGCCCCCGACCACCCCGATTATAGCGGCGGGTTCCACAGGTAGTATCGGGGCCACCGCAGATTTATTATCCACCATCGCGCATTTGCCATTAGGGGCAGTGGTTTTGGCGGGGTTAGATATGAACGCTGATGCCTTGTTGTGGCAGGCGATTCAAAAAGACCCGACCCACCCGCAAGCGGCACTTGCTAAATTATTGGAAAAACTATCGGAGAAACTTGAAGACACACAAGAAAGACCACAGACGCTCGTGAAAGAATGGCATAAAGAATTAGAGAGCACGACCGCTAATATGCCTGATAATAATAGGGCGGATTTATTGGCGGCGGCGTTGGTGCCTGCTTTAGCGACCGCACAATGGGCGCATATCTATAAAGATATTCAAGTGGATTGCGGTGATTTCACTTTACTCACGGCACCCGACCAGCGCAGCGAAGCAGGATGTATTGCCCTTAAAATGCGCTCTGTCATCGCACAAAGCACGACGGATACAGCAGCGCTTGTCACCCGCGACCGCACATTGGCAAGGCGTGTCGCGGCAGAATTACGCCGTTGGGGGTTAGAGGTTGATGATTCCGCCGGACAATCTTTGGCAAAAACCCCTTCGGCTATGGTCGTGCGTCTTGTATTGGGGTGTTGGGAAGCACAGTTTGACCCTGTGCAACTTTTATCCTTGCTGAAACATCCGCGTATATGTTTAGGCAAATCCCGCAAGGTGCATTTGCAAACCACACGTTTGCTAGAACGTTATGCCTTGCGCGGTGCTGTTAGCCAATATACCAACCTCAAAGATTGGTGTGCGCGGCTGACCAGTAAATGTGAAAAAAAAGTAACAGCAGATGAGTTGAAAGATATAAAAGAACTATTAGCGGCAATAGAAAATGCCTTTGCGCCTTTCATAACACTTAAAAATCCTGATATGATACAAAATCATTTAGAGGCATTGGTGGAAAGTGCGGCGCAATTTTGTGCGACCCCAGAAAAATCAGGCAGAGAGATTTTATTTGCCACCCATGAAGAGAATAAAAAACTTTATGCTTTCCTCACAGATTTATATGGTGTGGCGAGCACCCATAAAACAACCCATGATAAAATCACACACCATGATTGGCGGGCATTATTTGAATTCTGGCTAGAGCACGAGACGATACGTTATGCGGGGCGGGCGAATCCGCGTCTGTTTATTTGGGGTCCCTTAGAGGCGCGTTTAATGCAAGCCGATATGATGATTGTCGGTGGCTTAAATGAGGGCTCATGGCCGCCAACAGCAGATGTCGGGGCGTGGCTATCGCGTTCTATGCGCGCGCAATTGGGTATGCACCCGCCCGAACAAGCCATAGGGCAAGCCGCCCATGACTTTGTGGCGGCGGCTTGTGCGCCGCGTGTTTTATTAACGCGTGCCGCTAAAGTTGATGGCACCCCAACGGTGGAAGCGCGATGGTTGCGGCGCTTGCG
>JAAOIL010000172.1 GCA_015163825.1 Alphaproteobacteria bacterium
GGCTTCAACGCCACAACCAATTGTGCCGTGGAACAATTAGGATTGGCAATGATATTACGCTTTTTATAATCGCCAAGTGCGGACGCATTGACTTCGGGCACGATGAGGGGGACATCATCATCCATACGATAAAGCGATGAATTATCTATCACCACACACCCCGCTTGTGCCGCCTGTGGCGCATATTTTTTGGTCGCCACTGAACCACACGCAAATAAAGCAATATCCGTGCCTGAAAAATCATAATGTTCTAGCGATTGCACTTTTAAGGTGCGCTCGCCAAAACTGACCTCGCGCCCGATACTTCTGCTGGAGGCTAAAACATCCAAGCGCGCCAGCGGGAATTTACGCTCGGCAAGAATGTTCAACATCTCACGCCCGACATTACCTGTCGCCCCAACAATGGCAATCACATAACTCATAAGCCCGCTTCTTCCACTAGTGCTGCTAGAACGGCATCACCCATAGCATCTGTGCCTAATAAATCTGATGAAGGAGCAGAGGCAGGAGCAATATCTGCCGTGCGCAAGCCCTTATCCAGCACCCGTGCCACTGCCGCTTCCAATAAATCTGCATCAGCACTGCGTGCAAAACTATAACGCAATGCCATAGCAAATGATAATATCGTCGCTAGAGGATTTGCCGCATTTTGTCCGACAATATCAGGGGCTGAGCCATGCACGGGTTCATACAGCGCCCTGCGTTTGCCACTAATTTTATCAACCGCCCCCAAAGAGGCAGAGGGCAACATACCCAACGACCCTGTCAGTTGTGCGGCAATATCCGATAATATATCCCCGAAAAGATTATCGGTGACCAACACATCATATTGTTTGGGATTGCGCACCAATTGCATCGCACAATTATCTGCCAAGACATGCGATAGCTCTAGTTCGGGGTAATCTGTGCTGATGACGCGTTCCACCTCTTCATACCAGAGCTGACCCGATTCCATAACATTGCGTTTTTCTGATGAGGCTAGTTTTTTACCCCGCGCCATCGCTAAATCGGCGGCGACGCGTGCGATGCGCTCTATCTCATAGGTTTCATAAACTTGCGTATTAAGCCCACGCCTTTGCCCGCCGCCCAAATCTTCTATGCCACGCGGCTCGCCAAAATAAATGCCACCTGTCAACTCCCGCACTATCATAATATCAAGCCCTTCAACAATCTCGCGCTTTAAGGAAGAGGCTTGGGCAAGCGCGGGGAAACAAATCGCCGGGCGCAAGTTCGCAAATAATTCTAAATCAGAGCGCAAGCGCAAAAGCCCCGCTTCAGGGCGGGCGGCATAATCTACATTATCCCATTTTGCCCCACCGACCGCACCCAACATAACAATATCTGCCGCTAATGCTTTTTCCATTGCCGCATCACTGATAGCGCATTGATGAACATCATAAGCCGCCCCACCGACAAGGTCGTGCTCCAGATTAACCTCTAATCCGCGATGCGCGCCAAACCAATCTATGATACGACACGCTTCGCGCATGACTTCTGGACCAATGCCATCACCTGCTAATATGAGAATGTTTTTCATAAAATTTATATTTCTACTTTATGCCCAAGATTTATCGGCGAGGGTGGCTTCAAAAGCATCAATCTTATCGGTCGCTTGTAACGTTAAAGCAATATCATCTAGCCCCTTGAGCAGACATTCTTTGCGAAACGCCTCTATTTCAAAATGCAGTGTGCCACCATCGGGACCTTTAATGGTTTGCGCCTCTAGATCAATGCTGATTGTGGCATTCGCACCCCGCGCCGCATCATCAAATAATTTATCAATATCGGCTTGCGGCACCATAATCGGTAAAATGCCATTCTTGAAACAATTGCTATAAAAAATGTCACCAAAACTGGGGGCAATCACACAGCGAATACCAAAATCTAAGAGTGCCCATGGCGCGTGTTCGCGGCTAGAGCCACAACCGAAATTATCCCCCGCCACCAAAATTGAGGCATGGCGATAGGCGGCTTGGTTGAGGACAAAATCGCTAACCTCTTCGCCGTCAGGGGTGAAACGCAATTCATCAAATAGATTTTTGCCAAGCCCCGAACGTTTAACGGTTTTTAAGAACTGCTTGGGGATAATCATATCCGTATCAACATTAATCATATTGAGGGGGGCGGCGACACCATCTAGTTTTGTGAATTTAGCCATTATATTTTATCCCTTATATCTACAAAATGCCCGGCGAGGGCGGCGGCGGCTGCCATTGCGGGCGAGACAAGATGCGTGCGCCCACCGCGCCCTTGTCGCCCTTCAAAATTGCGATTGGAAGTGGAAGCACATCTTTGCCCCGCTTCTAGCTTATCGTCATTCATTGCCAAACACATAGAGCACCCCGGCTCGCGCCATTCAAAACCAGCCGCTATAAAAATCTCGTGCAAGCCTTCGTGTTCGGCTTGTTCTTTAACCAGACCAGAGCCCGGCACAATCATCGCCGCCACTTGCGGGGCGCAATGCTTGCCAGCAACAATGGCGGCGGCGGCGCGTAAATCTTCTATACGCCCATTGGTGCAAGAGCCGATAAAAACCCTATCAATGGTAATATCAGAAATCTTTTGCCCCGCTTTTAGCCCCATATAATTGAGGGCGCGAATAGCGGCATTGCGCCGCCCTTCATCCTCTAGGGTTGCGGGGTCGGGCACTTGCCCTGTTATCGCCACAACATCTTGCGGACTGGTACCCCAAGTCACAAGCGGCGGTAAAGCCGAAGCGTCTAGGACAATCTCTTTATCAAAATGCGCCCCGACATCTGTGGTCAAACGGCGCCAATAAGTCAATGCCGCTTGCCACGCATCACCTTTTGGGGCCCGCGCCCTGTCTTTCAAATAAGCAAAAGTCTTTTCGTCAGGCGCAATCAAACCCGCCCTTGCCCCTGCTTCTATGGACATATTGCAAAGCGTCATCCGCCCTTCCATCGTTAAATCTTCTATGGCGGCGCCTGTATATTCCAACACATAACCCGTGCCACCCGCCGTGCCTATGGCGCCAATAATGGCAAGGGCTATATCTTTCGCCGTAATATGGGGCGGGGCTTTGCCCTCTACCCGCACACGGAAATTTTTCGCCTTAGATTGAATGAGCGTTTGTGTCGCCAAAACATGCTCCACCTCCGATGTGCCTATGCCATGCGCCAATGCCCCAAACGCCCCATGCGTGGAGGTATGACTATCACCGCAAACAATGGTGAGACCGGGCAGGGTAAAACCTTGCTCGGGCCCGACAATATGGACAATGCCTTGACGCTTATCATCCATCGCCAAATAATCAATGCCGAAATCTTGGCAATTGGTTTCTAATGTTTCAATTTGTATGCGACTTTCGTCATCCTTTATCGCTGCCACACCACCGCTTCTATCTGTGGTCGGGATATTATGGTCTGCCACCGCTAATGTTTTATGGGGGGCGCGAACCTTGCGTCCCGCTAGGCGCAAACCCTCAAAGGCTTGCGGACTGGTAACCTCATGCACCAAATGCCTATCAATATAAAGAATACACGCATGACCATCATCTTGCACCAAATGGGCATCCCATATTTTGTCATATAATGTTTTCGTGCCCATTCGTCTCTCCTCTATTGTGTCTTTGTTTGCATGGAATTTTGGGCTGACTTAAAACCCCCAAAATCTGCATATAAAGGGGTTCGGCTTAAGCACTAATCGTTTTTGTTGATTTTTTTGCTGTACGACGCTCCGCAATGCGAGCCGCCTTGCCTGTTAGACCACGCAGATAATATAATTTAGCACGGCGCACACGACCAGTACGCACCAGTTCTATATTGGCAACTAAAGGCGAATATATCGGGAAAACCCGCTCTACACCCTCGCCATAAGAAATCTTGCGCACCGTGAAATTCTCATTCAAACCACCGCCCGAACGCGCAATACACACACCCTCAAACGCTTGCAAACGCTCGCGCGCCGACTCTATCACCTTGACACTGATACGCAAAGTATCGCCCGGGCGAAAATCGGGCACATTCTTTGTTGCCGCTAATGCCGCCAGTTGCTCTTGCTCTATTTCATCAATCATATTCATGAAGGTGTATCCTGTTTTTATATTTTCTCTGTATTAGAGGGGCGATATAGCAAAAAGAGGGCATAATGTCAATTACTTATGGGTAGTTTATGGGTAGATTATGGGGCGGGTGATTATGGAGCGAGAGATATTAGGTCTCTTTTTTATCATCATTATAAGCCGCCCATAAATCGGGGCGGCGAGTGCGGGTGGTAAGTTCGGCTTGTGCCTTGCGCCATGCCGCTATTTGCTCGTGATTGCCACTCCGCAAGACTTCTGGCACTTCTGCCCCCTGCCATATTTGCGGTTTGGTGTAATGCGGGTGCTCTAGCAAGCCGCCATCAAAACTCTCATCATCTGCCGATTGAGCACTACCCATAACCC
>JAAOIL010000173.1 GCA_015163825.1 Alphaproteobacteria bacterium
AGACGCCCCAATAAACACACAAATAAATATTGATGAGTTAATCGTCACAGGCAGTCGCACTTTATCGGGTTCGGCATTGACGACAAGTGTCCCGATAGATTTATTCGGTCGCCAAGAGCTTGCCGCCACCAGCCAGATAGAGACAGGGCGCGCGATACAAGCGCTAGCACCTTCTTTCAACTTTCCCTCCACCTCTATTGCGGACGGCACAGATTCCTTAAAGCCCGCCACTTTACGAGGGCTCGGGCCCGACCAAACATTGGTTTTGGTTAATGGTTTGCGCCGCCATAAATCGGCATTGCTGCATGTCAATCAATCGGTGGGGCGTGGCACGGCGGGTACAGATATGAATGCGATACCGCCCAGTTTTGTCGGTGGCGTAGAGATATTGCGTGATGGCGCGGCCGCCCTTTATGGTTCAGATGCGATAGCGGGTGTGATTAACATAAAATTGCGCGAGAGCACGGGGGGCGAGATGATAACCTCTTATGGCAAAACAATTCGCGGCGATGGCGAACAGGCGCGCCTTGCGCTCAATTATGGGTTTGACCTGCCCAGCAATGGCTTTTTATTTATGGGGTATGAGGTGCGCGATAGTGGCGCCAGCGATAGATCGGGGTTGAGCGGCACATTATTATACACCGCACCGGCTGGCAGTTCCGACCCCGCCACTTGTCATGCCAATGATAATAGCGGTTGCGACCCGCGCGAGCACAGCGTCAATCGCCAAAACTTTATTATAGGCGATCCTGAAACTTTACAAAATGGCTGGATTATCAATAGCGGCATTGATACAGGGCCCATACAATGGCGTGGTTTTATGCTGTTATCTAGCCGCGATAATAAGAGCACTGGTTATTTCCGCGAACCCGATGATGATAATCGCAATGTGTTGGCAATTTATGGCGATGGTTTTTTGCCAGAGATTAACACCGCCATTGATGATTCCGCTTATTCGCTGGCGGCTTCCACCCAATTGAAGGGTTGGAATTTAGAATTGGCGGGGGTGCGGGGTCAAAATAAATTTGATTTTTATGTTAGCAATTCCCTCAATGCTTCTTTTGGCGATGACAGCCCGCGCGGCGCAGATTCAGGCGGCGTTGAATATGGCGAAGACACAATCAATTTCAATGCGACCCGTCACCTTGCGGGGTTTGATATAGCGGCGGGGGCAGAATGGAAACATGAAACCTATAAAATCCGTGCGGGGGAGGTTTATTCCTATGCGTCATGTCACGATCTGTCACAAGCGGCACGCCTGGCACTTGGCGATGATGGCGTTTGCGCTTTCCAGACGAACACTGCCAGCCCGAAAGCGGGTGGCATTCAAGTCTTCCCCGGCTTTTCCCCGCAAAATGCCCGTGATGCCAGCCGCGATAGTTTTGGCATCTATGCCGAAGCCTCGCGCACCATTGCTGGTTTTTCTGGCACAGATTCTTTTTCTGGCACGATGGCAGTGCGTTGGGAAAAATATGACGGCTTTGATAATGTCTGGTCGGGCAGGCTTGGTGGGCGTTATGAAATCAATCGTGCCCATGCGTTTCGCGGCTCGGTCAGTAATGGCTTTCGCGCGCCGTCTTTGCACCAGAAACATTTTAACACGATTACCACCCAAGCCGTAGGCGGTGTGCTTATCCAAACAGGACATTTCACCAATGATAGTGCGCTCGTGCGGGGTTTGGGTGTGCCGACATTACAAGAAGAGACCTCTTTGAATTATAGTGTTGGTTATGTTTTAACGCCCAACAATAATTTCTCACTCACCCTTGATGCCTATCAAATAGATATTGATGACCGCATCATTTTATCGAAACGCATTTTGCGCAATAATCTGAACCCGAGCACCGACCAAGCCATTATCAATGTTTTAGATGATGTTGATGCCAATGGCGTGGCAGGCAACAATCAGGTAGCGGCGGCGCAATTTATGCTGAACGGACCCCAAACCCGCACACGTGGGCTTGAAGTTGTGGCGCACTGGCAACCTTATACACCTGATTGGCTAAAGGGGGCGCTTACATTTCGGGGCAGCGGTCATTATGCCCAAACAGATGTGCAAGGCACATTTGCCCCACCCGGTCTCTTATCAGGGCTGGCACCCGATGATATTTTTGGCGTCCAAGAACGCACCTTGATTGAAGATTGGCAACCCAAACACCGCATCGCTTTAACAACGCAATATGAGGTCGGTGATTTTACAATCACGGGCGTGGTTAATCATTATGGGTCTTATCAGTTCACGGAATCTTCGGCGCAAAGGCGGGTGCAAACATTCTCAGCCGCTTTTGTGGCAGATATTCGTGTCAATTGGCAACCGATTCCCAGCACCCGCATCACACTTTACGGCAATAATATCTTTGACCAATATCCCGAAGCCAATAATATAGAAACCGATAGGGCGGGTACAATTGCGGGCATTGTTGATAGCCCTAATGGGGTGCAACGTTATTCGCGCCGCACTTTGCCTTATGGGTTTAATGGCGCATTTTGGGGTATCCAGATAAAACATAATTTTTAAATTATGGCATAAAATATGGCATAAAATATGGCATAAAATATGGCGGAGAGGGAGGGATTCGAACCCCCGGTACGCATAACGCACAACGGTTTTCGAGACCGCCCTATTCAACCACTCTAGCACCTCTCCGATAGGAGCGTTATAGAGCGGTGGATTTTCTAACGCAATAGTTTCACTCTTTAATTATTCCGCTATAATCCGTCAATCACTCAT
>JAAOIL010000174.1 GCA_015163825.1 Alphaproteobacteria bacterium
AACTCCTCCCCATGGGATTATAAGCAGGGGGCAGAGAATGAAAATATAGAACGCATGGGCACAATCCTTTATTGTGCGGCAGACGCTGTGCGCCAAGCGGCTATCTTATTGCAACCTGTTATCCCTGAGGGCGCAGGGCGGTTGCTCGATTTACTCGCCGTCCCTGCAAATGCAAGGGATTTCACGGCATTAGGTAAGGCAGGAAGGCTGGAATCCGCGCAGATTCTGCCAGCGCCAGTGGTTATATTCCCTAGACTGGAGAAGTCTGCCTCCTAGTATTTTCACCTGCAAAGGGCTATAATAGGGCAGAAAGGAAATCTCATGAAAGTTATCGTATGTGGCGCGGGTCAGGTTGGCTTTGGCATTGCTCGGCATTTGTCGGAGGAGGGAAATGATGTAACCGTCGTTGATAGTTCCCCCGCTTTGATGCAACAGATGAGCAATGTGCTTGATGTGCGTCCTATCCTCGGTCATGGCGGACACCCCGAAGTGCTGAAACAGGCGGGTGCTGCCGACGCCGATATCCTAATTGCCGTCACCGCCAGTGATGAGGTGAATATGGTGATATGTGAGGTTGCTAAAAATCTATTCAACACGGGCAAAACCATTGCGCGTGTGCGTGATGCGCATTATCTCGACCCGCAATGGAAGTCTTTGTTTGCGCTGGATAAAATACCGGTGGATGTGATTATCTCCCCCGAAAAAGAAGTGGCAGACGCTGTGGTGCGGCGCTGGGCATTGCCGGGCGCCTTTGATAATGCCGCCTTCTGCGATGGCGAAGCACAGATGATAGGCATCGGCATTGAGGAAAATTGCCCGGTCGTCGATACCCCCCTTAATCAACTGACAGGGCTGTTCCCCGATTTAGAAGCGATTGTTGTCGGGGTGAAACGAGACGGACGCCTCTATGTGCCAGAGTTTGATGACACATTACAAATCAATGATGAAGCCTATCTCATAACCTCCAGTGGTGATACGGAGCGCACCCTAAAGATATTCGGACACGAAGAACGACAAGCCCGCCGCATCGTTATGGTGGGTGCGGGTAATATAGGGGTGCAGGTGGCGAACCAACTTTCAGGGCAGCAAGCCGTGCTAACCATCATAGAAGCAGACCAAGAACGAGCCCAAAATGTTTCAGAACTTTTGCCGAATAAAGTTGTCGTGCTGACAGGTAGCGGGCTGGACCCCGAAAAATTAGTGGAAGCAGGGGTGCGCGAAGCAGATTTAATCCTAGCACTAACCAATAATGATCAGGTCAATGTCTTGGCGATAATGTTGGCGCTACAAGATAATTGCAAACGCGGTATGTGCCTTATCAATAATAGTGCCTTTGAAGTATTGGGCGGACGCTTCGGTATGGAAGCGGCGATTAACCCAAGGGCTGTGACGATTTCATCTGTGCTCGGTTATGTGCGACAAGGACAAATCGTGCGGGTGCATGCCGTTGATGATGGCAGTGCCGAAGTCGTGGAACGCCGCGTTGGTGATGGCTCGCACTTTATCGGGCAGAAAATAAAAGCCCTAGACTTTCCTACAGGTGTGCGTCTGGGGGCAATCATGCGAGAGCACGAATTGATTATGCCGCGTGGCGCAACGCACCTGAAGAAAAACGATAGATTGGTTATCTTCATCATCAAAGATGCGGTGGATGCGGCAGAAGACTTTTTCTCTGGCTCAGAACCGAGCCCACAAAAATCCGCCTCCAAAAAATCTAACAAAAAAGCAGATGCTGTATAGTTTAGGCTATGGCGGTGCAATGTTGGCACTGGCTATGCTTGTGCCATTGCTGGTGAGTTTTTTTACCAATACGGCAGTGCATACGCAAAACTTTGTCAGTGGTATTTTGATTTGCGGATTTTTATCGGGAG
The DNA here is from genome assembly GCA_015163825.1 of Alphaproteobacteria bacterium. Lineage (GTDB taxonomy): Bacteria > Pseudomonadota > Alphaproteobacteria > RS24 > RS24 > JAAOIL01. Next base: position 1,872 of record JAAOIL010000174.1, read on the forward strand.
CGATGATTATATCAGGGCGTGCCACCAGAACACGTTCCCATGAGTTAGATTTATTATTGCTGATGATTTTATATTGGGCATTCTTGCCATTGATTGCGGCACTACCTATGGCGAGTGCTTTACAAATAGACGGATTTATTGCGGCTTATTTTGAAACCGTATCGGGGCTTACGACATCAGGTGCCAGTTTGTTAGGGGCGCCCCAAATAGAAACCGCACCCTTATTAGTTTGGCGGGCTTTGCTTGGTTGGATAGGGGGCTTGTGGATTATTGTTTTCGGCGTAGCAGTGATTGCGCCTTTCGCTATTGGTGGATTACGCATTAGTGATAATCCACTATTGCAACACGATGTCGGGGATAGTGCCGTGGCAAGGTTGTTGCGCCCTTTGCGAATTATTTTCCCCATTTATGCGGGTGGCACGATTATTGGGGTGGTGGCACTTTTATTAAGTGGTATGCCTTTACTAGATGCTTTTTGTTTGGGGTTATCGGCGATTTCCACTACAGGCTTTGTCGTTAGTAATTTGCCGATGGCGGAGGTTTATTCATTACCCGCGCAAAGTATTTTGGCAATGTTAAGTTTTGTCGGGGCAATGTCTATGCCGCTTCTGGTGCTGACGATTTTGGGGCGCAGTCATATTGCGCAGCTCTTCACCTTGCGCAAT
>JAAOIL010000175.1 GCA_015163825.1 Alphaproteobacteria bacterium
CATCCGCATAATGGGCGAGGGACACGATAAACCCCTTGTAAAGGCTACCGTTCATAGCCTCGCCAGCGTTATAGAGCGTGCCTCCGCATGAAGCCATAAAAGAGGCATAAAAGGCACTTGCCTTTCATATTCGGCTGGCTTATACTGCCTTTGAGTTTTCTATTACGACTTCTATTCTGCTTTGGTTATTCCGATGCGTTTATGGGTAAAATAAGAGCACTCATAACATTAACGAAAGGAATATACTATGGCTAACGGAACTGTAAAATGGTTTAACACCAATAAAGGCTACGGCTTTATCGAACCAGAAGATGGCGGCAAAGATGTATTCGTACACATCAGCGCAGTTGAAAAATCTGGTATTGGTAATCTGGTTGAAAACCAAAAAGTCAGCTACGAAATTGAAGATACAAACGGCAAATCTGCCGCAGTGGATCTAAAAAATATCGGCGAATAATTCTTCGCAAAAGACTTTTTAAGGACGCGGGATAGCAAACGCTATCTCGCGTTTTTTTATGGACGATAGGGTGAGAGGGAGAGAGGGAGAGAGGGAGAGTAAGATAAGAGAACAAGAAAAATGGCTCCCCGGGCCGGATTCGAACCAGCGACCGAACGGTTAACAGCCGTTTGCTCTACCACTGAGCTACCGGGGATTGGTCTTGCCATAGGCTATAACGCTCAATAGGCTTCTAATCAACACTTTTTTAAAAGGGGTCGCCCCCTTAAATCAAGAATCCTCCAGCCCCTTCGGGCTTGGAGGTCACGCCCGGATTCGAACCGGGGTAGACGGCTTTGCAGGCCGCTGCGTAACCACTCCGCCACGTGACCATCAACACCCCCTTATAATAGCCCGATATTCTGGTGCAAGCCTCAAATTAGAGTAAGTTTTTATTGATAAATGGGGGGCAGGGCTTTATACCGCTTGCATGGCAGTTAGCACGAATAGAGATGATGATATATACGAGACGGCTCGGTTTAATATGGTGGAATGCCAGCAGCGTCCGGGGGGTGTGCGTGATGCGCGTCTTGTGGCACGGCTGAAGCAAATCCCGCGCGAGGCTTTTGTTGCGGTGGAGCATTCTGAGATTGCGTATGCGGATTGTGTTTTGTCGTGTGGCGTCGGCAGTGCAACTCGCGAGATGTTATCGCCTTTGGCGTTTGCGTTGCTGGTGGAGATGGCGGCAATTTCCCCCGATGATGTTGTGCTAGATATTGCGGGTGGCACGGGTTATGGTGCGGCTATTATGGCGGGTCTTGCGGGTGCGGTCATCGCTTTGGAGGAGCACGAGCCTCTATCAAAAATCGCCGATGCTATTTGGGCAGATTTGGGGATAGATAATGCGGTTAGTGTATCGGCACCATTGGCGCAGGGTGTGGCGAAGCAAGCGCCGTTTAATGTGATATTCATCAATGGCTGTGTAGAGGAAGTGCCAGCCGCTTTACTAGCACAGATGGAAGAGGGCGGCAGACTTGTTTGTGTGCAGATGATTATGGGTTGCCCGAAAGCGGTTGTCTATAATCGGGCGGGTATGGCTACACTAAAGGCAGATGTCCCCGCCCCGAACCTGCCGCAATTCTCCACCCCCGCTACCTTCCAGTTCTAATTGCTTGCATTTTTGGGTGGAATTGGCGAATATAGAATTATGAGATTATTTTATACATTTATTTTTGGTGGGGCTATTTTGGGGGCGGCTATTTTGGCGAGCCCTGCCCACGCCACCACATTGAATCAGGCTTTGGCGCATGCGCTTGGCAAGAATCCGTCTTATCAATCGGCGCGGTTTAATTATAAGGCGAGTTATAGCGGTCAATTTGTGGTGTTGGCGAATATGTTGCCGCGCGTTACTGCCTATGCAGAAGAAACGAGAGGCAAAACCAGTTTTGATGTTCGCAATGCGGGCAGTAGTGGGGCTAATCCATTTTTGGATGCGGGGGGCAAACTTGATACGGACACTTATGGGGTGGAGCTGCGGCAAACAATTTTTGCCAGTGGTAAGCATATTAATGCCTATCTTAGTAATCGGGCACAGGTGAAGGCTAGTCGTCATCAGTTGGCAGAAACACAACAGCAGATATTGCTGGCGGCAATCACGGTTTATTTTGATGTCGTGCAAGCCGATGCGGTTGTCTCTTTGAACAAGAGCAATTTAGATGTGTTGCAGAAACAATTGCAAGCACAACAAGATAGATTTGATGTAGGTGTTTCCACACGCACGGCTGTTGCGCAGGCAGAGGCGGGGGTGGCGAATGCGCGTGCCAGTTTGCTTGGGGCGCAAGCGGAACACCAATCAGCAAGAGCAACTTATCGCGAAATCATCGGGGTTGAACCAGAAAATCTTTCCAAGCCGATTGCGTTGCCAAACTTGCCGTCTTCTTTGGCGGATGCGTTGAACATTGCACGAAGCGAGAACCCTCTTCTCCACGCCAGTAAAGAGGCGGCGCGTTCGGCTCGGCTTTCCTTTTATAGTGCTATCGGCGATGCCCTACCGAATATAGAGCTGACAGCGCGGTATAGTTATACGGAAGACCCAAGCAGATATCTCATCGGCGTTGATAGAGAACAAACAAGTATTTCGGTAAGGCTTAATGTGCCGATTATCAGGGGTGGCGGCACATTCTCTGGTATTGATGCGGCGCAGTATGCGGCATCTGCTGTGCGTAGCGATGTCCGCACCGCTTCCAATATGGTGGAGCGTGGCGTGGTCGCGGCATGGAGTAATTACCAAGCAACAAATGCGACTATTCCCGCACGACAAAAACAAATACAAGCATCGGGTATTGCGCTTGATGGTATCCGCGAGGAAAATAATCTTGGCACAAGCACAATCCTTGATGTGCTGGATACAGAGCAAAACTATCTTGATGCGCGGGTGGCGTTGGTTCGGGCAGAGCGTAATCGCTTTGTTGCGATGCATGCTTTGCTTGCGAATATGGGGCGGCTTACGGCGGGGCATATGGGTATAACACCCGCCTCTGCTACTACCAAAAGATAGCGAAATGAGTGATAGCGACAATTCCGATAACCCTCAATCGGGTGAAATAGAAGATAACACAGACGAAATTATCCGCGCCATTCGCGATATTGTTAGCAGCGATGTTGATATGCTGGAGGACGACCCGCAATCTCGTATAATATCAGAAGATGCGGAGGCGCGGTTGCGCGTGGCTTTGTTGCGCTTAACAGGGGCGCAAGCCGCACCGCCAACATTGCTAGAGGCGCTGGTGCTAGAGCAGTTAGAGCCGCTCCTCCATGATTGGCTGGAACGAA
>JAAOIL010000176.1 GCA_015163825.1 Alphaproteobacteria bacterium
ATTATGAGCGCGCGAGGCGCCGAGATGTTCTGTATCACGCACAGCAGCCAGCCCCGCATTTTGCGCAAGCGCACTGACATTAAACGGACCCCGCAAGCGGTTGAGCACAGCGGCAATATCTAGCGGGCAATAACACCACCCCAGACGCAATGCCGCCAACCCATAGGCTTTTGAAAATGTGCGGGTGATAACGATATTCTCATATTGCCCCGCCCAAGCGAAATCACACGCGTGAAATTCATCCTCAACATATTCCCAATAGGCTTCATCAATCACCAAAACGATATCGCCGCGCAACCCCGCATGCAGACGCATAATCTCATCACCGCCAAGCATTGTGCCTGTCGGATTATTCGGGTTGGCAATAAAAACCATTTTTGTTTTATCACTAACCGCCGCTAACATGGCATCAACATCAATGGTTAAATCATTCTCTGCCACCTTTATTGGTGTCGCCCCCGTGCTGCGGCCGGCTAATTCATAAAGTAGAAACCCATATTCACTAAAAATGAACTCATCGCCTGTTTGTAAGAATCCATGTGCCAACAATTGCAATAAATCGCCAGAGCCTGTGCCGCAAACAATCCGTGCCGCCTCTATATTATGCGCGTCTGCCAAGCCATCACGCAAAGCGGTGCTATGCCCATCGGGATAAATGGCAGGATTCTGGTTTTGTGCCAATACCGCTAAGGCTTCTGCACTTGCCCCCAAAGCATTTTCATTGGCAGAAAGTTTATAGACTGCCTTTTCTGCTTGCCCCGCAGGGATGCTATGCCCAGCAATAGAACTGCGCCCGCCAACATAAAGCGGCGTATCTAAAATACCCACAATAGGTTTGGGAGAAGGTTTTTGGGGGGGTGAAGCACTCATAAGACACCGCCTTCTAGCACTAGGGGGCGGGGATACACACCCAGCCACACAGCATTATATGTGTTTTTTATATCATCGCGTGTGTGGGCACCACTGACCTCACAAAAATAAAATGTCTCTAATTCGGTTTCTGATTCAAAAACGCAAGTTTCTATTTTTTCAGCACTGCGGATAAGGGTGACATCATCGGTGCCTTTTTCTTGCGGTACTGATCCATAACAAAAGGCGCAACCCTGCCCGATAAGCGGCAGACGCATAAAAACAAATTCATTTTCATCTTTATCTTTAGAGATAGGGCATTGAGCGGGGGCAACCACCCGCACCATTTTATGATGGTGGGGCGCATCCACGCCACAATAAGTCACCGCCGCCCCAAAATAAGCACGCGCCAATGGTGCTACTTCTGCATCAGCACATATTTCTATATCACCTTGTTGGGCGAGCGAGGCGCCAATGACCTCTCGCCATATCGCCAGTAAAGTCGGCAGGGGCACTTCGGGGTGCGTTTTCTGCCATGCAACAATTTCTGCCAATTGTGCGGCTTCACGCCATATCCTAATAGGGAGAGTCGCCGCCTCTTTAATTGACGCAACCTGTGCCACGACTTGCGCACGCCGATATAGAATATCGCGCAATTCGGTATCTAAAGCGTCTATTTTAGCGCGAATAGCGGTGAGGTCTGCTTTATCCATAAGTTGTTTGTCTCAAAAATCAGTTTCCAAAATAGAGTCCCAAATAGAGTCTAGTCATTAGCCTAGATAATGTGTAAAGCAAAGAAAAGATTTTGCAAAGCCCGAAGGGCTAATGAATAAAGCCCGAAGGGCTAATGAATAAAGCCCGAAGGGCTAATGAATAAAGCCCGAAGGGCTAAAAACGAGAGAAAGAGAGAAGGCAAGATTATGTCTCAAACAGAAATAGTGCGGTTTAATGAGGACTTACGCCTTGATGGCGGGGGCACATTACCGATAGAGATAGCCTATCGTTGCTATGGCACTTTGAATGCGGAGCGTAGCAATGTGATATTGATATGCCATACTTTCACGGGCGACCAGCATCCGACGGGGGATAATCCTATTACGGGCAAGCAGGGCTGGTGGGCTGATGTTGTGGGCAAGGGCTGCCCGCTTGATACCGATCGTTATTTTGTGATTTGCCAGAATGTTTTGGGGGGCTGTGCGGGCACGACGGGACCTGCCAGTATTAACCCCGAAACGGATACACCTTATGGCTCTTCCTTCCCGATTATCACGATTGGCGATATGGTTCGCGCCCAAGCCAAATTGCTAGACCATTTAGACATCCCCGATTTATTTTGTGTCATTGGTGGTTCTATGGGGGGGATGCAGGTTTTACAATGGGCGTCTGCTTATGGGGAGCGGGTTTTTTCAGCTGTGCCGATTGCTTCTTCGGCACGGCACTCACCGCAAAATATCGCTTTGCATGAGGTTTGTCGCCAAGTTATCCAAGCCGACCCCGATTGGCGAGACGGCACCTATTACGACCATGATTGCGCGCCCCATAAAGGCTTGGCGGTGGCAAGAATGGCGGCGCATATCACTTATTTGTCAGAGGCGGCATTACAGAGAAAATTCGGGCGCAATCTACAAGACCGCGCCGAAGTCAGTTATGGCTTTGAGGCAGACTTCCAAGTGGAAAGTTATTTGCGCCATCAAGGGGCTAGTTTTGCCACTTATTTTGATGCCAATAGTTATCTCTATATCACACGCGCGATGGATTATTTTGATTTGGCAGCAGACCATAAAGGGCAATTGGCTTTGGCATTTACCAATACCCAAACACATTTTTGTGTGATGTCTTTTAGCAGTGATTGGCTTTTCCCAACAAGAGAAAGTGTGCAATTGGTGCGGGCTTTGAATGCGGCGGGGGCACGGGTTAGTTTTGTTGAAATAGAAAGCGACAAAGGACACGATGCCTTTTTATTAGACGAGCCTGAAATGTTTTCAACATTGCAAGGCTTTTTAGACTCTGC
>JAAOIL010000177.1 GCA_015163825.1 Alphaproteobacteria bacterium
ACTCAACACTATTGTACTATTTAGGCGTGGAAAATAATACGCTTCATGATATTTTGAACCAGGCACATTTAATACTTCATAGTTTCCCAAATTCTTTTTCCATCTTTCTAGATTTACAGGTCTTTCATTAATGATGGCATTGTTTTTATTTTTCCAAAACCAATCAAATGCATCCTCTTTTTTCTCTACACTTTCTGCTCGCAATTCATCACCAAAGAACCACCTCTTTTTTCGTAATTTTAATTTTACTTCAACAATTTGCTGTGTAAGCACACTGCCATCTGAAAGTTTTGTTGAATAATCTTTAACTTGTAGCACTTTACCTAATTGCGTTACACCTTTGGCATACTCAACATATTTGCACCCAGTAACTTCTTTAGGACCAATTTCCCTGTACACTTCACCTTGCAATTTTATACGGTCTTCACTTTCACAAAAAGTGGCTTCACCTCTTGATACAAATGCCATATCACCAACCTTCATATTCCCAAACATCGCCTCTGCATTAGCAGGTGAAGTCAATAGGCATATAAAAGTAAATAAAATTATCTGTTTCATTGCGCCGCCACCTTTTTGGTTTCCATAAGGCGGGCTTCTATTTCGGGGCGGAAGTGGCGGATGAGCCCTTGCACAGGCCACGCCGCCGCATCACCCAAAGCGCAAATCGTGTGCCCTTCTATCTGTTTGCTAACTTGCAAAAGCGTGTCTATCTCGCGCACTTCGGCATTGCCTGCCGCCATTCGTTCTAGCACTCGCCACATCCAGCCTGTGCCTTCTCTGCACGGCGTGCATTGCCCACAACTCTCGTGTTTGTAAAAATAAGAAATCCGCGCAATGGCTTTGATAATATCTGTTGATTTATCCATCACAATCACGGCTGCTGTGCCAAGCCCCGATTGCACTTCTTTTAGGCTGTCAAAATCCATCAGCACATCATCGCAAATATGTTTAGGCAGAAGCGGCACAGACGAACCACCCGGAATAACCGCTAGCAGATTATCCCAGCCACCCCGAACACCGCCAGCGTGTTTCTCTAGCAATTCGCGCAAGGGAATACCCATTTCTTCTTCCACATTGCACGGATTATTAACATGACCGCTTATGCAGAATAATTTAGTGCCGCTATTGCCCTCGCGCCCTAGCCCGGCAAACCAAGCCCCGCCACGACGCACGATAGTGGGCACAACCGCAATGCTTTCAACATTATTGACGGTCGTCGGGCAACCATAAAGACCAACATTGGCGGGGAAAGGTGGCTTTAATCTGGGTTGCCCTTTTTTGCCCTCCAAACTTTCTAGCAAGGCTGTCTCTTCCCCGCAAATATAAGCACCCGCCCCATGATGAAGGTGAATATCAAAATCCCACCCCGAACCAGCCGCATTCTTGCCAAGTAAGCCTGCCGCATAAGCCTCTTCCACCGCAGATTGCAACGCCTCACGCTCGCGAATAAATTCCCCCCTGATATAAATATAGCAAGTGTGCGCCCCCATTGCGAAACCCGCCAGCAAACACCCTTCTAGTAATTTATGCGGCTCGTGGCGCAAAATATCGCGGTCTTTGCAAGTGCCGGGCTCGCTCTCATCGGCATTGACGACCAAATAATGCGGACGCGCCCCCACCTCTTTCGGCATAAACGACCACTTCAAACCAGTTGGAAACCCTGCACCACCCCGACCCCGCAAGCCCGAAGTCTTTACTTCTTCTATCAACCATTCCCGCCCTTTTTTAATGAAAGAGCCTGTGTCGTCCCAATCGCCTCTGGCTTTGGCGGCGGAGACATCTACGCCATCAAACCCATAAAGATTGGTGAAAATACGATTTTTAATATCAAGCATCTTTTACCCCGCTAGGCTCTGACGACTGCCGACCAGATTGCGGTCCTGTTTTGGGGGTTTGCCCCGTGCGCAGAGATTCTAGCACAGCACGAAGGCTTGTTGCATCTAGGTCTTCATAGAAGTCATCATTGATTTGCACCATAGGCGCATTGACACACGCGCCCAAACATTCCACTTCCACCCAAGAGAATTTACCATCGGCGCTGATGTCGCCCACGCCCCCGATTTCGTCTTTACATACGGCTTTTAGGTCGTCTGCGCCGCGCAACCAGCAAGGGGTCGTGCCACACAACTGCACCAGATATTCCCCGACAGGGGCGAGTTGAAACATTGTATAGAAACTAGCGACTTCAAGCACTCTTATATAGGGCATATCTAATATGTCTGCCACATGGCGCATGGCGGGTTCGGGCAACCACCCGCCCATTTGTTTTTGCGCTTGCCACAAAAGCGGAATAACTGCGCTGGCTTGTCTGCCTTCGGGATATTTGGCAATCTGTGTTTGCGCCCACACTTTATTATCATCGGTGAAAGCAAACGCTTCTGGTTGCGCATTATGGAGGCGGCGGACACTCATCTATCCACCTCCCCAAATACGATGTCTAGCGACCCCAATATGGCGGAAACATCTGCCAACATATGATCACGGCTGAGATAATCTAGGGCGTGTAAATGCGCATAGCCCGGCGCACGTATTTTACAACGATAGGGTTTGTTAGAGCCGTCCGAAACCAGATACACCCCGAACTCTCCCTTCGGGGCTTCCACTGCGGCATAAACTTCGCCCGCTGTAACATGATAGCCTTCCGTATAAAGTTTGAAATGGTGAATCAACGCTTCCATTGATTGCTTCATTTCTGCCCGCTTGGGCGGAATAATCTTACCATCGCCAGCCGCCACCGCCCCTTGTGGAATTTTATTGAGGCACTGCTTCATAATCGCCACAGACTGGCGGCACTCTTCCACCCGCATAAGATAGCGGTCATAGCAATCCCCATTGCGCCCGATAGGGATTTGAAAATCCAACGCACTATAACATTCATAAGGTTGGGTGCGGCGCAAATCCCACTGCACACCAGCACTGCGCGCCATAACACCTGTCATCGCCCAGTTTTCCACATCTTCTTTTGTGACGATACCAATATCAACATTGCGTTGCTTGAATATACGATTCTCCGTCAGTAAATCTTCTATGTCGTCCAGCACCTTTAAGAAAGGGTCGCACCAACTAGCAATATCATCTAGTAAATCTTGCGGCACATCTTGATGCACACCACCCGGTCTGAAATATGCCGCATGCATACGAGACCCCGAAGCGCGTTCATAAAATATCATCAGTTTCTCTCGCTCCTCAAACCCCCAGAGTGGCGGCGTCAACGCCCCGACATCAAGGGCTTGTGTCGTGATATTCAGCAAGTGCGAAAGAATGCGACCAATCTCAG
>JAAOIL010000178.1 GCA_015163825.1 Alphaproteobacteria bacterium
CGTTGCATAGCAAGGCGCAATGTTGCTGTGCTGGTGCTACCTTTGGCATAGCGGAAGCGGTCAAGGCGGGCTATCGCCGCCTCGCCCGCCTTGAGCGGTAAAGGAGGCACAGGCGCGCTTGCGTCTATCACTTGTGCCGCCCGCAATGCTGCGGCGCGACCAAACACCACCAAATCAATCAAAGAATTGGACCCCAAACGATTCGCCCCATGCACAGAAACACAAGCCGCCTCGCCGATTGCCATAAGACCCTCTACAATGCGTTCTGAATCATCGGCGCTAGGGTGCAAAACCTCGCCATGATAATTGGTCGGGATACCCCCCATATTATAATGCACGGTCGGTAAAACGGGTATGGGCTGGCGCGTGACATCAACGCCGGCAAAAATACGCGCACTCTCCGATATGCCCGGCAGACGCTCCGCCAAAATTGCCGGATCAAGGTGGTCAAGGTGTAAATAAATATGATCTTTATCTGTGCCAACACCACGCCCCTCCCTTATTTCTATCGTCATAGAGCGCGACACAACATCACGAGACGCCAAATCTTTCGCGGAAGGCGCATAACGTTCCATAAAACGCTCGCCCTCAGAATTGATTAAAATACCACCCTCGCCCCGAGAGCCCTCCGTTATCAAACACCCCGCCCCATAAATGCCCGTCGGGTGGAATTGCACAAACTCCATATCCTGCAAAGGCAGACCCGCCCGCAAAACCATCGCCGAACCATCGCCCGTACAAGTATGCGCCGAAGTCGCCGAAAAATAAGCGCGACCATAGCCCCCCGTCGCCATAATAACACTCTTTGCCGCAAAGCGATGCAATGTGCCATCCATCAATGATAACGCCATTATGCCACGACACACACCATCTTCCATAATCAAATCAAGCGCAAAATACTCAATGAAAAAAGAAGTGCCATAACGCAAAGACTGACCATAAAGCGTATGCAAAATCGCATGCCCCGTGCGGTCGGCAGCAGCACAAGTGCGTTGCGCAATACCCTCGCCAAAATTGGTCGTCATACCACCAAATGGGCGTTGATAAATATCACCCGATTCTGTGCGTGAAAACGGCACCCCAAAATGTTCTAACTCATAAACCGCCTCTGGGGCATTGCGACATAGATATTCAATCGCATCTTGATCGCCCAGCCAATCCGAACCCTTGACGGTGTCATACATATGCCAACGCCAATCATCTTCGCCCATATTGCCAAGTGCCGCCGAAATACCACCTTGTGCCGCCACAGTATGACTGCGGGTCGGGAAGACTTTACTGATGCAAGCCGTTTTAAGCCCCGCTTGCGAAGCCCCCAAAGCCGCCCGCAAACCCGCACCGCCAGCGCCAACAACGACCACATCAAAGGCGTGGTCTATTATGTCATAAGAGGATATGTCATAAGCCGCCATTATGCCACCACCAGTTTTATGAGGGAAAGGGCCGCCACCACCGCTACACTGATGGCGAAAAATTGATTAAAAATAAGCGCCGCCCATTTTAATTTAGGGGTCGTCAGATAATCGTCAATCACCACTTGTAGCCCCAAGCGCATATGCCAGCATAGGCTTATCACCAATAAGAGCAAGGGTGCTGCCACAAAAGGCTGGGCGATAAACGTTGCCGCTTGCGCGTGGGGGGCATATAAATGCGATGCCATAACGAACACAAAAAATAAAGTGAGCGGGATATTGGCAAGTGCCGTTATCCGTTGGTGCCAAAAATGATGCGTGCCACCGCGTGATGACCCTAAACCGCGCACCCGCGATAAGGGCGTGCGCATATCTTTTTGATTTTTCATGAGGCTAGTCTCCCCAAAATAAATTCCTGCCAGATAAATTCCCGCCAGATAAATTCCCACCAGATAAATAAGGTCGCCGCCAATGGCACAACAACCCCAAGCCGTGCGCCCCATTCTACATGCGATAGCTGAAACCCTGCCCCCATATCCCAAACAAAATGGCGCAAGCCCCCCACGAGGTGATGCAACAACGCCCAATTATATAAAAATAAAATCACCAAACCAATATCGGAAGTGAGCAAGGCTTGCACATTTATATAGAAATCGCCGCCTTGGGCAATGGACGCCAGCCAAAGTGCCGCCCCCGCCGTGCCCCCATAAAGCGCCACACCTGTGGCGCGGTGCAAAATCGACAAGGTCATTGTCAATGTCCAGCGATAAATCTGGATATGAGGCGAAAGCGGACGAGTCATATTTGTTTCCTTAAAATTTTTTCCCCACAATAGAGTGGTCGCAAAAACACTATAGCCATTTTCCCTTATTGATAAAGCCAAAACTCATTTTTATTGGTTATTTACCAGCTTATTTATAAGGCTCATTATCATTTGGGCATCCATAGCCAACAATCAAAATCTAATATGAGGTGCGTTTTATCGCTAAAACTAGAAGGGGTGGGCGGTTGATTTATTGTGGCAATATGGCGCACACGCACAGCACCGACATCGGTGCGCAAATAAGGAGCGCCAATATCAGAGCGGTCTTGCACTTCGGCTTTGTCTAGAATTGTGCTGGCACCATAAATCGTATCCTCCGCAAAGGCGGGGGCTAGATGTGTGCCGCCATTGATTGCCGCCAAGCAATGAGCATTTTCTAGCCCGTCAAAACTCATCGCGCGGATATGGGCAATAATATGCCCGCCATAAATAAGGCGTTTTTTATGGGGCGTGGCGGCTTGCCCTTGCGCATTAAAATGCACATGCGCTGTGTTTTGATAAAGGCGGGTTGCCATCATATGCTCGGCTTGTGATAACGTTGTGCCGCCGCAATGGAATATCTGTTCGCCTATTTTATAATCCCCAAAGCGTTTGGCACTACCCGCACTCATATCATCGGTTTTGCTGAAATCCACTGGGGGCGGGATGAGATCTTTTGGCTCTACAAAGGGCGCTACAGGAGGCAAA
>JAAOIL010000179.1 GCA_015163825.1 Alphaproteobacteria bacterium
ATCTTATCGTGTAAGGTATAGGCTCGTCCAGCCGTCATTATGGATTATTTTTTTAGGCACAAATCCAAATTGGCGATAATGCGCTTGCACCCGCCGTGCTTGGCTCTGCAAAATACCCGAAAGAATGAGGCAGCCATTATATGCCAGCAGTTCCGCAAACTCTTTTGCTAATAATCGTAAAGGTGTTGCCAATATATTCGCCATAATCAAATCAAAGGTGGGGGCGCAAATATAATCGGGGTGCCTCATGCCAGAACATAGCAACGTCGCTATAGCGGGGGCGGTGCGATTATGGCGGGCGTTTTCTTTCGTAGCGGCAACAGCGAGGGGGTCGTTATCGCTTGCATAGAGTGTGCGAACCCCTATTTTTGCGGCGGCGATAGATAAGATTCCAGCACCGCATCCAATATCTGCCACCCGTGCAAGGGCAGGGCTGTGGGTGCGAAAATGATATGCCAAAAGTGCCAAACAATGTTGTGTCGTTGCATGATGTCCTGTGCCAAAGGCTTGGGCTGCCTCAATCTCTATTGTGTGATAACTGCCGCGTGTGGTGGGGCGATTGTGTCCGCCATGCACTAAAAATGGCGGCACATAAATCTCTGGCAGGCTTTTTTGTCCATAGGCGACCCAATCTTGCGGTGGCACTGGCGCACATATAAAATCCGTATGGGGCGGCAAAGTATCGGGATTTATTTCTGGGCGTGTGCTGAAATATGCATCCACTCGTGCGGCTTCTTTTTTATTATCCCAGCCGATAGCGAGTGCTTCATATTGTTCCAGCGCCTCATCCATCGCTTCTATATCGGTTGTTGTTAGCGATAGTTTCCAAACTTCTGCGTCTTGTTCAGCCATGTTTTTCTACATAATCGGCGAGCACTTTTTTGCGCCCCGCTTTGTCGAATGCGATGGCGAGTTTATTGCCATCCACGACTTCTATATGACCATAGCCGAACTTTTGATGAAACACCCTCTCGCCTCGTTTATAATCCACGCTTTGTGCGGCACTAGCACTAGAAGAAACCGCTTTTCCCTCTATGGTTTGGGCGGGGCTTCGTTGCCATGCTTCTTTTATCGGCGTGGCATGAGTGGCGGATGTTGCCCGATGTGTAATGGGCGAGGGGATATGGGCATCGTCATTCACTTGCACATGGTCGCAGGGCAGTTCATCTATAAACCGAGAGGGTGTTGCGTTAATCCACCGCCCATGCAGATTACGATTGCCCGCAAATGATATCGTGACGAGTTGCTTGGCGCGCGTAATCCCGACATAAGCCAGTCGCCTTTCTTCTTCCAGCCCTCGTGTGCCTTCTTCGTCTAGGCTTCGTTGGTGGGGGAACACGCCTTCTTCCCAGCCGGGTAGGAAGACAATATCAAACTCCAACCCTTTTGCGGCATGCAGGGTCATCAGCGACACTTTTTCATCACCGCTATCATTGCTTTGTGCTTCCATCACCAGGGCGATATGTTCCAGATACCCCGCGAGATTTTCAAAGTCGCCCATAGAGCTGACCATTTCTTTTATGTTCTCTAATTTGCCGGGTGCTTCGGGGGATTTATCGGCTTGCCACATAGCGATATAACCGCTTTCATCCAGCACGAGTTCGGCGAGTTCTGTATGCGTCATTTCTGTGGCGCGTTGTTGCCACCGCTCCACCGCACGAATGAAAGATTGCAGAGCATTGCGGGCAGCAGGTTTCAACTCATCGGTGGTGATAAGGGTTTGGGCGGCTTGGAATAGATTTGTTTCCATCGCCCGTGCCGCACTTGTTAGGGTTTGCAGCGCGACATTACCCAACCCCCGCCGAGGGCGATTGATAATGCGTTCAAGGGCGAAGTCATCGCTAGGGTGCTGAATAAGGCGCAGGTAAGCATTGGCGTCTCTTATTTCGGCTCGTTCATAGAAACGTGGTCCGCCTATCACCCGATATGGCAAGCCTAGCGTTATGAATCTGTCTTCAAACTCCCTCATTTGGAAGCCAGCGCGAACCAATATGGATATTTCATTGAGGTCTCGTTTGGCGCGATGATGCGCTTCTATGTCATCCCCGATGAGGCGGGCTTCTTCTTCGCCATCATAGCACCCGCGCAGGAATATCTTCTCGCCATCTTTGCGGTCGGTCCATAGGGTCTTGCCCAGCCGCCCCTCATTAGACTTAATCAACCCAGACGCCGCCGCTAATATATGCGGAGAGGAGCGATAGTTTTGTTCTAGTTTAATGGTTTTTGCGCCTGCGAAATCTTTTTCAAAGCGCAGGATATTTTCTATTTCCGCGCCACGCCAGCCATAGATGGATTGATCGTCATCACCGACACAGCAGATATTGCTATGCCCTAGTGCCAGCAATCGCAACCACAGATATTGCACGACATTTGTATCTTGATATTCATCAACCAGAATATGTTTGAATTTTTTTTGATATTCCGCCAGCACATCTTTATGGTCTCGCAAAATATGGACGGCATGCATAATGAGGTCGCCAAAGTCGGCAATGTCCAGAGTTTTTAGGCGGTTTTGATAAATACTATAGATTTGAATGGCGTGTCCATTAGCGAAATGCGAGGCTTCTGATGTTGGCACTTCATCGGGGTAATAGCCCCTATTCTTCCATCGGTCTATGATGCCCGCTATCAAACGCGCCGGATAGCGTTTATCGTCTATGTTTTCGGATTTTAGGATTTGTTTGAAATAACGCAATTGGTCGTCAGCGTTGAGGATAGAGAATTTATCCGTCAGCCCTACCAGTTCGGCATGGCGGCGTAATATCCGTGATGAAAGCGAGTGGAATGTCCCCAGCCATGGCATTTCCTCCACCGCAGAGCCTAGCAGACTACCGATGCGTTGGCGCATTTCTAGGGCCGCCTTATTGGTGAAGGTGACCGCCAACACCTGACTAGGATAGGCTTGCCCTGTGGCTATTTTATAGGCAATACGCGTGCTCAAGGCGCGGGTTTTGCCAGTGCCCGCCCCTGCCAATAATAGGAGGGCGCCATCTTCTGCTAATACGGCTTCGCGTTGGGCATCGTTCAAATCGTCCAGCATAGCGGCGGCGTCAATCCCGCCAACACTAGCCTCGCCCCCCGCTCTTGCTTGCTGGGCTTGCTGTGATAGCGGCACTGCCTCTCCCAATGGCGGGGCATCGTCCTTCACCTCTGCCCCCTCATCAGAGGGTGGGGTGCTATCTAAATCAAATGGATCGCTCATTATTTGCCTTTATCATGATTCGCTCATTATAGCGTGAGACAAAATAATGTGCCATATAGTTAGGGCTATGCGTTTGCTTTTTATATTATCTTTCACTTTGGCGGCTTTTTTGGCTGCGGTGTGGTTTGTGCCGCCTCGTTTGGCGATAGCCCCCGATAAGGCGGTGCTATCGGCTTATATTGATGGCGATATAGAGGTGGGTAGTCTGG
>JAAOIL010000180.1 GCA_015163825.1 Alphaproteobacteria bacterium
AGCAAGCCCAATCCCGGTTTTTATACGATGAGCGAAAATGAACTCTGCCTTGTTTTCAAAATGGGTAAAATACCCAATCCGCGTGGGGCAAGAAACATCCGCCAGACCATAAACGAGCCACGCAGTATACACAGCCGCAAACCCGAAGCAGTCCGAAAGGGCATTGAAGATATGTTTCCCGACCAAAAGAAAATAGAATTATTTGCACGCAAAAAAACCAAAGGGTGGCGTTGCTGGGGTAATGAACTATAAACCGCTACACGGTTTCAACATGAATTCCTGGAATTGATTTTAATGCCCCCGTAATGCGGGGATTGATATTATATCTGTCTGGCAGTTCTAACTCTACATCACCAGCGACATTACCTTGTATTGTGATATGCACCATACCACCCTTTTTCTTGGAATCGGTTATGCGACCTTCGTCTAATTGTGATTTTATGGTCTTGTAAATCTGCGTATCCCGATTGCTGACAAAAATACGCAAGCCCGTTTCATTATTCTCGCTCAACCTATCAATAGAGCGCACCGAACTGGCGGTTAAACGCAAACTGCCTTCTTGCCCATTTATGCTTTCGCTTGTGTCTATATCCACACCGACGACAACAAGATTTCCCTCTTCCAAAATCTCTCGTGATTGCGATAGCACTTCGGAGAATATGGTGATTTCAAACTGCCCGCCTTCATCAGATAGGCTAACAAAAGCAAAGGCATTGCCGCGTTTGCTCTTGCGTTCTTGTTTTTTGATAACCGCCCCCGCCATCAATATCTTCTTTGATGTTTGTTGCGCTAACTTATCCGACATAATCACATGATTGCGGTCTAGCAATGTTTTATATTCATCAAGCGGATGCCCCGATAAGAAAAAGCCGATGGCTTCAAACTCGTAATTAAGGCGCAACGTTGTGGCCCATGCGGGTGTGTCGGGCAGATGCAATTCATTTTGCTCACCGCCTTCGCCATTGAACATATTTTCCTGTTGGGTTTCGCGCTCATATTGCGAAGCACCTGCTTCTCCCAATAAATGCTCTATACCATTGAGGAGTTTGGCACGGTTCGGTTCCAGACTATCCAATGCCCCCGCCTTAATAAGGTTTTCTAACAAACGCCGATTTAACCCGATGCCCCCGATGCGTTGAACGAAATCAATCAGCGATTTATATTTGCCATTCGTCTCGCGCTCCTCCACCAGCATTTCCATTGACCCACTGCCAACATTGCGAATAGCCGAAAGGGCATAGGTAATCTCATCTTCCTTCACCCCGAAACGAACCAATGACCGATTAACATCGGGGGACGCAAGGCGAATATCCCGCCCCGCCCTCGCAGCATCTTGACGGAATACATTCAGCTTCTCGGTGCGTTCGTAATCTAGCGTCATAGAAGCGGCATAAAATGCCAATGGGAAATTGGCTTTCAAATATGCCGTCTGATAGGCAATCAAAGCATAAGCCGCCGCATGGCTTTTGTTGAAACCATAACCCGCAAATTTTTTCACCAAATCATAAATATCAGACGCTTTGCGTTTTTCAACACCATTGGCAATCGCCCCCTCTATGAACCGCGCCTTTTGTGCATCCATTCCTGATTGATCTTTTTTACCCATAGCACGGCGTAATAAATCTGCCTCGCCAAGCGAATAGCCCGATAAAGTTTGCGCTATCTGCATCACTTGTTCCTGATAAATAATCACGCCATAAGTTTCTTTCAATAATGGCTCTAATGTGGGGTGGAGATAATCTGGTTCAACATCGCCCCGCTTGACCGAATTATAAAGCGGGATATTCTCCATCGGACCCGGACGATAAAGCGAAACCAACGCAATAATATCCTCAAACCCATCAACCTGCATATTGCGCAAAGCATCGCGCATACCAGAACCTTCTAGCTGGAAAACACCAATCGTATCGCCGTCTCGCAATAGAGCAAATGTCTTGGCGTCATCAAAAGGTAGGGCAAGCATATCGGGGCGGTCGGCTTCGGGTAAAAGTTCAAGGGTGCGCTCTATCACCGTTAAAGTTTTTAGCCCCAGAAAGTCAAACTTCACCAACCCCGCCTTTTCAACCCATTTCATATTGAATTGCGTCACCGCCATCTCTGATTTGGGGTCGCTATAA
This sequence comes from Alphaproteobacteria bacterium, assembly GCA_015163825.1. Classification (GTDB taxonomy): domain Bacteria; phylum Pseudomonadota; class Alphaproteobacteria; order RS24; family RS24; genus JAAOIL01. The sequence goes on from JAAOIL010000180.1 coordinate 2,118, forward strand.
AGCGGAATGAGTTCGTGCAATGGCCTATCGGCAATCACCACACCCGCCGCATGGGTAGACGCATGGCGATATAGACCCTCTAATTTTAGGCTAATATCCATCATCTGTCGCACTTGCTCATCACCCTCTTGTTCTTCACGCAAACGTGGTTCGCTCGCCAGCGCCTGCGCCAATGTGCTAGGCGCAGCAGGGTTATTCGGAATCATTTTGCAAATTCTATCCACCTGATTATACGGCAACTGCAAGACCCGCCCGACATCACGCAACACCGCCCGCGCCTGCAACTTGCCAAATGTAATGATTTGCGCAACCTTATCTGCCCCATAACGTTCTTGCACATAACGAATAACCTCATCACGGCGCGACTGGCAAAAATCAATATCAAAGTCAGGCATAGAAACACGTTCCGGATTCAAAAACCGCTCAAACAGAAGATTGAAGCGCAGCGGATCCAAATCTGTAATCGTTAGCGCCCACGCCACCACAGAACCCGCACCCGAACCACGACCAGGCCCTACCGCTATCGATTGACGCTTCGCCCACTGAATAAAATCCGCCACGATTAAGAAATACCCCGCAAAACCCATATTATTAATAACATCTAACTCAAAATCTAGGCGGTCGTAATAGTCTTGCTCGGCTTTGGTGATGGGGCTGGTCTTCAATCGCTCCGCCAGACCCGCTTTCGCTTGCGCCCGTAACTCTGCCGCCTCGTCCGCCACCCCGAAATTAGGCAACATCGGCGGCGCCGTCATCGGGCGATACGCACAACGTTTGGCAATCTCTATCGTATTCTCTAAGGCTTCGGGTAAATCCGCAAAAAGAGTGCACATCTCCTGTGCCGATTTCAAACAATGATCGGGCGTGTAATGACGACGCTCTTGTGTCGTCACATAGGTGCTGTCCGCTATGCAAATAAGAGCATCATGCGCATTATAATCATCAGGGGAGGCAAAAAGTGTCTGGTTGGTTGCCACCAAAGGCACATCATTCGTATAGGCGAAGTCTAATAATGCCGCCTCAATTTCAGGGTCTGTGACGTTGCTATAGCGCTGTAGTTCTACATAAAGATTATCAGTAAATGTATTGTTTAATAAAGAAAAAATTTCTTTTGATTGCCGCGTTTGCTGCATAGCAAGAACTGAATCTATGATACCATTGCGACCACCGGTGAGGCAGATAAGACCCGCCGCATGCGTCTGCAATACAGCGGGGGTGATACCCACCTTCCCCGCCTTGCCACCGTGCAAGTGGGCATGGCTGACTAATGCCAGTAAATTACGATAGCCCTCGTCATTTTTGGCATAAAGAGCTATATCCCCGCCAATTTCATCTTCGGCATTCCATATCAGGTGCAAAGTCGCCCCAATAATCGGCTGCACCCCCTTATGGGCTAGGGCTTCGGAAAACTCCAGCGCCCCGAATAGGTTGTCCCTATCCGTAATCCCCATAGCGGGCATCGTGCTAGAAACAGCCTCCTCCGCCAGAGCATCTATCGTCAAGGCACTCTCTAGCAGAGAATAACTGCTTTGGATTCGCAGGTGAATGAACTTAGGCTCCATTACCCCACATTGCGTGGATTCGCACTAACCCGCAAGGGCTTCGCCGATAGTACTCCACAGCAAAATGACATAGCCAAGCCCGATAAGCGCCCCCATCGCGAATATATCTTCCAGCATTTCTTTCATTTGTGTTTTCTTAGTCATCATCGCTTCCTTTCTCTATATTTTTAGATGTTCCCTTTTTGTTCTAGTTTGAGATAAATGTCAAGCGTTTATTTTATGGTTGATTTCTGGGGGTAAATTTCTTTATACAATTTTTAATTGAATTAAAATAAACTTTCCCCATATTAGACATGACCGCTCTTAAGCATTTTGCGAGGGGGTTTGTGTCATAAGAAAGGAAATACAATGTCAAAATCAAATAAAAAAGATGCCGCTATAGTAGGCGTAGCAACAGGTGGCACAGCGGCGGCTAGCATCGGTATCGCACAAGCGGCTGGTCTTAGTGCAATAACCCATTCATCAGGGGCAGCAATTATAACGACGGTCACTGGCAAAACGATGGTAGGCACATTAGGCACCCTCGCTGCGGGTACATTAGCCGCCCCCGTGACAGCTGTCGCTACTGTAGCAGTTGTCAGTGGTGGTTTATTTTATCTCTACAAAAAACTGACCAACTAAGCGATAGTGCCATTTTCTAATTTGATGGTGCGGGTGGCGGCGGAAGCGAATGCCAGATCGTGGGTCGCCACGAGAATTGCAACATTGGTTTCTGCCGCCATCTCTGCCAGCAAGTCCGTAATAGATTTGGCGGCTTCTCCATCTAAATTGCCTGTCGGTTCATCGGCAAGAATGATATTTGGTTTATTCACCAGCGCTCGTGCCAGGGCGACTCTTTGTTGTTCCCCGCCCGATAATTGAGACGGCAAATGCGAAGCACGTGCCGCAAGCCCTAGCCTTGCCAACAAAGCGTGTGCGGCATCCATAGCCGTTGCTTTTGTCACCCCTGCGATACGCGCGGCGATAGCGATATTCTCTACCGCAGAAAACTCTGGCAATAGATTATGAAACTGATAGACAAAACCGATATGTTGTTGCCGCAAAAGTGTGCGCTCTGCATCATTATCGGGGGCGATGGATGTGCCCGCAATAAAAATCTCGCCAGCATTGGGTTGCGCTAACAGCCCCGCCACATGCAGCAATGAAGATTTGCCCGACCCGGAACGACCGAGCAATGCCACCATCTCCCCCGCCGCGAGGGATAAATCCACCCCTTTTAAGATTGCCAGTGTTTTGCCATCTGCTTCACCAAACGACACACAGATATTGCGGAGTTCAAGAACACTACTCATACCGCAGAGCCTCCACAGGTTCGAGGGAAGCGGCACGATATGCCGGATATAATGTTGATAGGAATGATAATGTTAGCGCAATGCCGACAATGCGAAGCACATCGGGGGTTCGCATTTCTGCGGGCAATTGGTCTAGGAAATAGACATCGGCGGGAAAGAGTTCTGCGCCTGTTAGCCATATTAATATCTGTCGTATCTCTTCTATATAGGCGCAAAAAACTGCCCCCAACCCCAACCCTGCCAGTGTGCCACCGACACCAATGGAAGCACCTGTGATAAAGAAAATGCGCATCACCATACCGCGCTTTGCGCCCATAGAGCGCAGCACGGCAATATCACGCCCCTTATCACGCACCAACATAACCATACCCGACACAATGTTTAACGCTGCCACCAATAAAATAAGCGTGAGGATGAGGAACATCACATTGCGTTCCACATCTAGCGCCCCTGCTAAAGTGCTATTGGTTTGTCGCCAATCCAACACATACGCATCTTGCCCCGCCACACGCACCAAATCAGGGTAGACCGCCCCGACAGCATCTGCATTATCAAGCGTGACTTCAATCGTGCCACCATTATCGGCAATCCCGAAAAAGTCGCTTGCCGTTGTAATCGGCATAAATAAAATACTGCTATCATATTCTGATAAACCCAGATGGAACACACTATGCACTTTGAAACTTTGTATTTTGGGGGTAATGCCAAAAGGCGTTACCGTGCCGCGCGGCGCAATCAACGCAATGTCATCGCCAACA
>JAAOIL010000181.1 GCA_015163825.1 Alphaproteobacteria bacterium
AGACGATAAGCCCAAACATAATGCCGCCAGTGTAATCATATTCGGCACAAGTTCGCGCACCACAACACGGCGACGAAATAGACTTTTATCTTGTGCGTCTTGTGTCATTATTCTTAATCTGTATTGAACTCACGCGCGGCACTATCACCCGCACCCAAATCTTGCCCCAAATCATGCCCCAAATCAGCAATGATGGTTTCACCGGCAATCGCCGATTGCCCTACGCCCACTAAGGCTTGTGTGCCTTGCGGTAAATATATATCACAGCGACTGCCAAAACGGATAAGCCCAAACCGCTCACCTGTCTTAAAACTCTGCCCCTCTTCTGCCCAGCACACAATGCGCCTTGCCACCAAGCCGGCTATTTGCACCACGACAATCTGTGTCGCATTGGCTGTCTCCAATAACAGGGTCTGGCGTTCATTGGCTTGCGAGGCTTTATCTAGGTCGGCACTTAAGAACTGCCCCGCCCGATAAAATGTGCGTTTCACCTGCCCCCCTATCGGCATACGATTGATATGGGCATTAAACACATTCATAAAAACAGAAATGCGTAGCAAGGGCGCATCACCCATATTGAGTTCTGGCGGGGGCGACGCTTCGCTTATCATATTCACCACACCATCGGCGGGGCTTACAACCACGCCCTCATTCTGGGGGCTAATACGAGCAGGATCGCGGAAGAACCACGCACACCATAATGTCAGCACAACACCAATCCAACCCAGAAAGTCTGAAGCCAAAAATAACACCAAAGTTATCGCCGCGAATATCGCAATGAAACGATGCCCTTCGGGGTGGATAGGAATTAATAAACTAGTTAGTGCGCGCATTATAAATCTCCTTTGGTTGGGGAGTATAGGGTGGATAGCCTAATATGACAACCACTCGCAAAATGTTAAAGAGCCGCCTTAAAGTGCCCACCTCAAAGAGTGGGAGAAACCTCATCCTTTATTAATTTATAAATGACCGAATCCATCAGCGCTTCAAAAGAAGCCACCACGATATTCGCATTAACCCCGATGGTGCGCCATGTCGTGCCGCTTTCATCAACGCTTTCTATCGTCACCCGTGTTACCGCCTCTGTGCCCGTGTTTAAGATACGCACCTTAAAATCCACCAGACGCATTTTGGAAATCGTGGCGCTGTAGCGTTTCAAATCATCACGCCCTGCCATAGCCAACGCCCCCCGCAATGCCATATCCAGTGCGTTGATAGGACCATTGCCCTCGCCTTGCCCTGCCACATCTTCGCCATCAATCACCAGTTCCACTTGCGCTTTAGATAAAGTGCGTTCCTTATTATCAATCGTGCGATTATCAATAGCCACATTATAGCCCGCCACCGCAAAGAATTCTGGCAGACGCTTTAGCGCCCGCAATGCCAATAATTCAAACGATGCCCCAACGCCATCATAACTATAGCCGTCTAGTTCTTTCTCTTTGACTTGCCGTAATATGTGATCAATGGCGGGGTCTTTGGGGTCAAATTCCATATTGGCTGCCAGCATACGATTGATGATATTGCTTTTACCCGCTTGGTCTGAAACCAAGACGACACGCTCATTACCCACCAAATCGGGGTTGATATGTTCATAAGTTGTCGGGTCTTTCATCACCGCCGATACATGAATACCCCCCTTATGGGCAAAAGCCGCCGCCCCTACATAGGGCGCGTGTCTATTGGGGGTGCGATTCAATATCTCGTCCAGCAAACGCGAAATAGAACGCACTTGCGGTAGATTTTTCGGGTCTATACCTGTTTCAAACCGCGCGGCAATATCTGTCTTTAATAATATGGTCGGTATGAGGGAAATAAGATTGGCATTGCCACACCGCTCCCCCAACCCATTGATTGTGCCTTGCACTTGCCGCACCCCCGCTTGCACAGCCGCCAAAGAATTCGCCACCGCATTATCCGTATCATTATGGGCGTGTATGCCAAGCCTTGCGCCGTCTATATGTTCGCAAGCCGCTTGCGTGATAGCATAAACTTCATGCGGTAATGTTCCGCCATTGGTATCGCACAACACAACCCATCGCGCCCCCGCATCTGCAGCCGCCTGCGCACACGCCAGCGCATAATCAGGATTGGCTTTATAGCCATCAAAAAAATGCTCGCAATCTATCATCGCCTCACGATTATGGGCGCAAACTGCCTCAACACTTTCTTTTATCGCTTCTAGGTTTTCCTCATTACTTATACCCAGCGCTATATCAACATGATAATCCCAGCTCTTGGCGACCAAGCACACCGCATCAGCAGCAGCCGACAAAACCTCCATAAAACCCGGATCATTATCGGCACTGCGCCCGACACGTTTCGTCATACCAAACGCCACTAATTGCGCCCCAGACAATGGTTTTTCAGAAGAACATTTCTCAAAAAATTGCGTGTCTGTAGGGTTCGCCCCCGGATAACCACCCTCAACATAATCAACACCCAAAGCATCTAACGCATGGGCAATGCGCAACTTATCATCCGTAGAAAAATCTACCCCCGCCGTCTGCTGTCCATCACGCAATGTCGTGTCAAATATATAAAGTCGCTCGCGCATCTCTTATCCCTTTTTGCCTTCCAAACGTAGCACAGATTTCTGATATCCAATAAGCGGTAATAAATCCTTCATCTCTGGTCCATGCGCTTGCCCCGTCAATGCCAAGCGCAACGGCATAAATAAATCGCGCCCTTTACGCCCTGTTTGCTCCTTTAGGGCTTGCGTCCAATCACGCCAACTACTTTGCGTCAATGGCGCGAGCG
>JAAOIL010000182.1 GCA_015163825.1 Alphaproteobacteria bacterium
TATCATCTATCATCTCTAAATGGGCACCACGCACCGATAATAACCCACAGCGAATCGGTTTGGCAGAATCCGCCTTTTGTGTCGCCTCCACCAAAGCCCGATAACACGCCATCTGCCGATGATATTGCCCCAATAAATGCCCGGCGCTATCATGCGCTTTATTGAGGGAGGCGCTATCATGCGCCTTATTGAGAGGGTCGCTATCATGCGCCCTATTGAGGGAGCCACTTTTATAATCAATCAACACAATCGCTTCGTCTGTCTCGCAATAGCGATCTATTTGTCCGTTCAAATAAAGCGGCTTGCCATTAGCCCGCATTAACTTTCCACATATCGGCACTTCCGCACGACTACCCACCCCAAACACAAAAGCAAATTCTGGGTTTTGTAAAATCACCATCACTTCACTGATAATCGCCTTTTGCTCTGCTGCCTCAAAAGCCTCTTCATGAGAAGCAGCATAATGCGCCATAATGGCTTGTGCTTTTTGCGGCCATTGCACCGCCTCATAATCAGGCAATATCTCTAGCAATTTATGGGTTAACGTGCCGCGCAAAAATAATGTCGCCAAGTCATCGGTTTTATTATCCTCTAAAGCAAGCGGATAAAGCATTTCACTAGAGTCTATAGTGGTTGTGTCGTCTGTGTTGGCATCTTTATCATTTTTATCAGGACGACCACTCTCAACATTAGCCCCTAAATTAGCCCCCATATTAGAAGGTGCTTGCCAGACCCCCCCAAAATAAGTCGCCGCTTGTTCTTCTGATAAAGGTGCCACTTTTTGGTGCGCCCAAGCGGGTAAATCATAAGGCGCCCCCGTTTCAGTTTCAGCTTCAGTTTTATCATCTAAAATTTCTTTTTTATTGTTTGCCTCATTATGTGTGTCTTGCAAGCGCCATACTTTTTCACCATTACTATCAATTTCATATTGTGATTTTTGCAAAGTATCGGCAATCTGTTGATACCAAGAATCCTCGGGGATATTTTTACGCCCCTTACCCATATAACCACCAATATAAAGCCTATCACAGGCGCGTGTTAATGCCACATAGAGCAATCTTTGCGATTCTTCTTGGGCGGCTTCTTTTTCGGCGCCGCGCAAGGCAAGCCCGAACACATCTTGCTGGGGTTGCGCCATACGCCATAAAGGCGGCATATCTTTAACCTTCAATAAAGGCGCGTTGCGCCCTGCCGTGCCAGAACTGGCAGCACAAGTATCGGGCAAAAATACAATAGGGGCTTCTAACCCTTTGGCGCCATGGATTGTCATAATACGCACCACCGCCCCGCCTTCTTCCATATCGCGTTTTATCGCTTGCGCCCCCTGCCTGATATTATGCAAAAAACCCTGCATGGTCGGGGGGTGTTGCGCTTCATAAGCCAAACATTCGCGCAGGAACTCGCCTATCGGGTCATCAATCTGGGTGCCGAGCCTGCTTATCGCTTCGCTATGCGGGGTGCTCTGTGGATTGCTGTGCGGGTTGCTCGTGCCACCAAATTGCATGCTCAAAAATGAAGTGAAAAAATCAAAAGGGGACTTAAAATCAATCTGTGCCAATGCCCAATGACACCGCTCATAAGCCATTTTTATGGCGGGCGCAAAAGAGGCGGCGGAATTGGTGGTTTGTGCCGCCTCTCCCTTGCCTGCCGCTTCTAGCGCATGCCACAAAGTTTGATTATCAGAGCGATAATGTGCCAGTTCAAATAATGCCTCTTCACTGACCCCGCCAAAGGGACTGCGCAAAAAACAAGCCAAATTCAAATCATCATGGGGGGTGCAAGCAAACTCTGCCAATGCCATTAAATCCATAATGATAATCTGGTCGGTCAATATCATGCGGTCAGCACCAGAAACGGCTATGGCGCGGCGTTTCAAAGCACGCATCATATCATCAACAAAGGCATCGCGTTTGCGCACCAAAATAAGCACATCGCTTGGGCGATAACCTTCCCTCATAAGAGTGGCAATCTTATCCGCAATTTTATCGGCCGTGATGAGGCGCCCCGTTTGTGTCGCCGCCTGCGCCACACCATCGGTGGCTTGTTGCCATATCGGGGCGGCATCGGCTGGGGTCGCGGGGGTCAAAGCCGCCTGCCATAACTCCACCAACCCATACGCCTCACTGCGGTGCGCTACATGGTGAATAGAATTTTTGCCTTGCCCGAGCGCTTTTTCTTTACCGATAAAAACTTTATCCACAAACTCTAAAATCGCCGGCGCCGAACGCCATGATTTCACCAATGGCACATCATGCAATGTTTCTGCCGCCGCCTCTATCTGTGTTTTGAATTGAATAAACTGCTTATCAAAAGCGGCGGGGTCTGCCCCTTGAAAACTAAAGATGGATTGCTTCTCATCACCAACAGCAAATATCGTGCGCATTTGATTTTGCCCGCCTGTCTTTATCTCTGCCCCCGCCCCGGCAAAAAACTCCTCCACCAGACTCGCAATAACCCGCCATTGCGAGGGGCTGGTATCTTGGGCTTCATCAACCAGAATATGCGTCAAGCCTTGATCTATTTTATAAAGCACCCATGCGGTGTGCGCGCGCCCCCGCAATAAAGTATGAGTGCACTCAATCAAATCATCATAATCAAGACGGCTGAGGCGTTGTTTTTCTCGGGCATAATCTTGTAAAAAATGCGTCGCGAAACAATAAACCGCCGCCGTCATTTGATAAGTATGCGCCGCAAGATATGCTTTATGCACGCCCACAAATTCCTCTTGCCATTCTTGCAAGGGCGCCTCCCAATCGCTATGCGCTTTCATATAAGATTTAGTGAGGATATTATTGCGGGGCAGACCCTTGCTATCAAGGAAGAA
>JAAOIL010000183.1 GCA_015163825.1 Alphaproteobacteria bacterium
AGAGCGACATACCAGCCGAAGGCTCTTTATTGCCAGAAACATATTATATCACACGCGGCACTTTACGGGGGCAGTTGGTGGAACGTATGCAAAAGGCACAAGCCCAAACCCTCGCTACATTATGGGCGGGGCGACAAAAAGGCTTGCCGATAAAATCGCCTTATGAAGCGCTTATCCTCGCCTCTATTATAGAGAAAGAAACAGGGCAAGTGCGCGAACGCGCCCACATTGCGGCAGTGTTTCATAATCGCTTGCGGCGCAATATGCGTTTGCAATCTGACCCAACAATCATTTACGGATTAACCGCAGGGCGTGGCTTAGAGATTGGATTAGGGCGCCCGATTTTGCGCCGCGAGATTGAAAAACACACCCCCTATAATACTTATCGTATAGATGGATTGCCGCCAACACCGATTGCCAATGTTGGACGCGCGGCATTGCTGGCGACACTTCATCCTTCGTCTAGTCGGGCACTTTATTTTGTTGCCGATGGCGCAGGGGGGCATCGCTTTGCCCAGACGCTGGCAGAGCATAATGCCAATGTTCGCGCATATCGCAAAACGCAACAATAGGCTATAATAAAGCGATTCGTATAAAGGAAAGCGATAATGGAAATTCAAAGAAGAGGAATGCTGCTGGTTTTGTCGTCCCCATCGGGTGCGGGTAAAACGACACTGACACGGCAACTCTTGGCGGAGGAAAAAGACCGCATGATGTTGTCTGTTTCGGCAACGACACGCCCCCCACGCCCTAGTGAAACTGACGGCATTGATTATCACTTTTTGGATAACCTAACCTTTGGCGAAATGCGCAATCGTGAAGAGTTTTTTGAATCCGCAAAAGTATTTGATAATTATTATGGCACCCCCATTGCCCCTGTCATCGCTGCGCAAGAAGCGGGAAAAGATGTCGTCTTTGATATTGATTGGCAAGGCACACAACAAATAGAAGAAAAAGCCGCCGATGATTTGGTGAAGATATTCGTCCTGCCCCCCAGCGTGGCAGAACTAGAACGTCGCCTGACATCACGCGCGGCTGATAGCCCCCAAATCGTTTCGCATCGTATGTCAAAAGCCGCCGCAGAAATAACCCACTACACAGAATATGACTATATCATCGTCAATCATAATATAGAGCAAAGCCTGATCCAAGTCCGTGCGATTGTCGCCAGCGAACGCCTGAAACGCAAACGCCAAAAAGGTCTATCCGACTTCGTGCAAGGGCTACAACAAAGCCTTTAATTATGCGGTAGGCATATCTTTAAATTATACTTATCTGCAATTGGGGTTTCCAAATTGAGCAAACCCGAACCATCTGCCTTATTATTTTTATCAAGTGTAAAAAATTCATCGCAGTTATAGTAAATTGCTGTTGCGAGGTGAATTGCATCGGGTGTGGCAGGGGCTTTTATTCCTTTTGCTTTATAAAAACTTCTTATCTCTGCTGATAATTCCATTATATTTCTATCGGGGTCAGGTAATCTAACCTTTTCTTGGTTGTTAAATATATCAGTGAATATCTCATTTTGTTTGTCGTCAAAATTGCATTCTAGGCATTCGGCAATAATGAGTGCAGAGGACAGAACCTTTATTTTTTCTTCATCAAGTGCTTCTGCTAAATTAGGAAGAATAGCGGGGTCTAACTCGTCCCTTTGCTCCGCCTTTATCATTGCAATCCAAATACAACTATCAAAATAGACTAATGGGCTTACCACTCGTTATCTCTTAGGTTTCGTATAAATTCATCGGAGGGAACGCCATTTGTCGCATTGGGTGCCATGCCATAGAGGTCTCTGAATGTATATTTTGGTTTTTTTGTTTTTGTTGGAATATCAGGCACAGATTGTGGCGTTGCACAATCACCAACGCCCCCTTCGGGGGTTGTTCCTTGATAGGAAAGTGGTTGCTTCACGCTTTTGTGTTCGTCTGCCATAGGTGATTATACCACAGGCGGCATTAGTTCTGCAAGACGACACGTCCCATAATATTGCCTTCGCGTAAATCGGCTAGGGTTTGGCTAGCGGCAGACATAGCGCGTGTTTCTATCGGGATAGGGTTGATTTTACCCGCTTTCACCAATTCCAGCATTTCTTTGGTATCGGCGAGTGTGCCGACCATTGCCCCACTGATATTAAGGGCGCGGAAGGGGATATGCGGAATAGGCATAACGAGGCGACCGCCAAATAGTCCCACGATTTTCATTTCCCCACCACGGCGCACAACACCATTGGCGAGGGCAAGCGTTGCTTCTGCGCCCACAAAGTCGGCTGTTGCGGCGACACCGCCATTTGTATCGGCGAGGATTTTTTTCACAATATCTTCGTCTTTGGAATTATAGGCAGCCCCCGCACCCGCCCCCATAGCGGCTTGCAATTTATGTTCGTCAATATCTGCGACAAGGGGTGGGTTAGGGAAAAGCGATAGCGCAAATTGCAATGCCATCATGCCCACACCGCCAAGCCCAATGATAAGCACTTGTTCATCGGGGGCAACATTGCGCAAATGTTTAAGCGCACTATAGGCGGTGATACCAGAGCACATATATGTACCCGCCAAACCGACGGGAACACCATCGGCATTTAAGCAATATCGTTCATGCGGCACGAGGCAATGCGTGGAAAACCCCCCCGCCCATGCTGTGCCTAATCCTTTGCCAAGACAAATATGTTCGCGATCGTTTTGGCAATCACGACATTCGCCACAGCCACTCCATGGATAAACGACGGTGCGCTCCCCGACTTTGACATCTTTTACATCACTGCCAACGGCAATGATTGTGCCTTCAATCTCGTGCCCTAATGTGAAGGGTAGGGGGCGACGGCTTGTGTCTATTTTATTGCCATCGCCAGCATCAAAAAATCCATCGTGCAAA
>JAAOIL010000184.1 GCA_015163825.1 Alphaproteobacteria bacterium
CAAAGAATAAAAGCCAAAGAATAGAAGGAAGCGTTATGCGAGCACTTTATGTAGATGATTTAGCGCAAGATTTTAGCGGCTGTGATTTGCGCGAGGGCGACACCCCTGCGCCCCAGCCCGATGAGGTGCTGGTTAAGATTCGCGCCACCGCCTTAGGATTTCCCGATTTATTGATGACACGCGGGGGCTATCAGCACAAGCCTGATTTGCCCGCATGTGCATGCGGCTCTGCCCCTAGAAGAATGGCGCGAGGCTTTTAGATTAATGGAAGATAGAGAATTGGTGGGTAGGGTTGTGTTAGAGTGTTAATTTAGAAAGGGGATTAATTTGGTTTTGAAAGACCATCAAGCATTTTGCTCCCTTTTTTGGGGAGCGATAATGTTGATGGCGTGGGGTTAGGCTTTGTGCCTACCAAAGCCGATAAAGGGGAGCATGGCTTCCCTTTTAAGAATACCATTTTCGCTTCGCAAAAATGGTGATCCCGAGAGGATTCGAACCTCTGACCCCCAGATTAGGAATCTGGTGCTCTATCCTACTGAGCTACGGGACCTTTTATTATGGCTGTTGTTTTTATACGCAAGGCGGCGGTAAGGCGCAAGGCGGGAAAGTAAAACCGCTATCGCTTGTATGTGGGGGGCGTGGGCTTTATAGTGGCGGGTATGGTGAAAATATTTTATCGGCTGTCTTCTTATATGGTTCTTGTGGGGGCATTGGTGCTTGCCTCGTGTGGGGATAGCGGCTTGCGGATTTTGGGCTCTGCCCAAAATAGGGCGGGGGTTTTGGCAGCACAGCACGAGGCGATAGTGAACACTTATGGCGGTGTGTATGAGGACACGCGCCCTGCCTCTTATGGGCAAGCGGTTTTAGATAGAGTGATGGTCGCTATCTTGTCGGGGCAAGACCAGTCGCTTGATGTGGAATCGTGGCGGCTGGTGCTGCTTGATAATGATGGTGTTGATGCGTTTTCTTTAACCGATGGCAATAAGGGCGTGATTTATATGACGCGTGGCTTACTGGTGCTTATCAATGATGAGGCGCAGTTGGCGACATTGCTTGCCCATGAAGTGGCGCATATTGCGCTCGGGCATACGCGCTATCATCGCACGCGCGATGCCAGTGCGCGGCATAGGCGCTATTCCCACGCCCAAGAACGAAAAGCCGATGCGGCGGGGTTAGATTATATTGTGCGCGCGGGGTATCAGCCGTCATCGCATACACAGATTTTATCGGCATTGGAAAAATATGATGGGTTTATTAATGAAGAAAGCGGCGCAAATGTGGCGTGGCTGGCGGCGCATCCGTTGACACCGAAACGCGCCAGACTGGTGGCGCAAATTGCTAAAATCCATAGCGATAATGGTAATAAGACAAAACGCTTTGTGCGCTCGCAAAAAAGATATTTGAACGCCATTGATGGGCTGGTATTTAGCAATGCTGTGGCGCGGGGGTTTTATATCAAAAAACGCCGCTTTGTGCATTTGGAATTGGGGATGCAGTTTGAAGTGCCGCAAGGTTTTGTCTTTGCCGAATCTGCGACACGCATTGTGGCACGACACAGCAATGGTTTGGAACTGGTCTTTGATGTGGTGGAACGACAAGAGGGACAAAGCCCCGATGACTATCTGCGTGAAAACTGGGCAAAGCATTTGGCGGGTGTGCAGGTGCGGGTTTTTTCTATTGATGCACACGCCGCCGCCAATGGGCAAGTGCGTGAAGCAGAACGCCACGCCCAATTGCTGGTGGTGAGCCATAAAAACCAGACGCCAGACCAGCCGCAAAATAAGTGGGTGCGATTCGCTTTGTTCAGCCCCCCGCATCTGAGTGGGCAAGCGCAATCTGCTATCAATGCCGTGCAACGCTCTATTGGCTTTGGGGCGATTAGAGTTGGCGCGGCGGATGCCGAAAAAACCCGCACCAATCGCTTGCGTATTATCCTCGTGCAAAAAGGTGATAGCGTCTCGCGCCTTGCCCAACGTATGAACTATGATGGCGATAAAGCCGAACTCTTTCGTATTCTAAATGGCTTGCGTAAAGGGGGAATCTTACGCGCCGCCCGCAGCGTTAAACTGATAGACTAACCACCCTTATCCCCCTTCTGCCATATTGGGCAGGCGGCGCACACCACCTGTCGTTTTGGCAAGGACAACTTCTAGCGCGATGCTTGCTTCTTCTTCCGTTTTTTTGTCTATCATCGCAACTTCGCGCGCCATACGCTCTAGTGCCGCTTCGTATAATTGACGCTCCGAATAAGATTGCTCCGGCTGGTGTTCGTTGCGGAATAAATCGCGCACAACCTCCGACACGGCAATCAAATCGCCCGAATTAATCTTCGCCTCATATTCCTGCGCCCGCCGCGACCACATCGTGCGCTTGATACGAGCGCGACCACGTAAAGTCTTCATGGCATTAGACATCGTCACATTATCCGCTAATTTGCGCATACCAATATCCTTCGCCTTCTCTACAGGCACACGCAATGTCATTTTCTCTTTGTCAAAATGGATGACGAATAAATCAAGTTCCATATCCGCTATTTTCTGGATGGAAATGCCTATCACTTGACCTACGCCATGCGCGGGATAAACAATATACTCATTAACCCGAAAGCCTAAGGCTTGGCGACGCTCTGGAGCGGGAGAACTTGCAGTGGATTTTTTGCCCGATTTTTTTTGGGTTTTTTTAGGGGGTGCTTTTTTAACCACTTTTTTTATAGGTGTTTTTTTAGCAGGTGCTTTTTTAACCACTTTTTTGGCAACCTGCTTTTTAGCAGGTGTCGCTTTTTTAGCAGATGCTTTTTTAACAACTCTTTTTGTTGCCCCTTTTACGACTGCCTTTTTGGGGGCAGCAGGTTTTTTTGTCACTGGTTTTTTTGTCACTGACTTTTTTGTCACTGATTTTTTTGTCACTGACTTTTTTGTCACTGATTTTTTTGTCAC
>JAAOIL010000185.1 GCA_015163825.1 Alphaproteobacteria bacterium
AAACGCGGCATGGGTCGCTAATGGCTCGTCCATATAGGCTTGTGTGCCTTTTATACCACGCACAAATCCCGATAAGCGATAATGATTTTCGCCGATTAACTCAGCACTGGTGAAATGTAAAACCTCCCAGCCTTTGCTGGTTTTCATCGCCAGTAAATTACGCCCCGCCAATATCTGCAACAAAGGATAATTATGTAATGTGCCATAATAGAGTTCCACCTCTAATGTGGTGTGTTTGTCGTATCGCCCGATAGGGGCGGGCGCAAACGTTTCCAATGTGCGCCCCATAACAGCAGGACGCACGATAGAATGCTGCCATCTATCATTATCGTCCAACACCAACACCGCTTGCAACCATGGCGTCGCCGTAGCCGCCAACAGCGCTTGCCCCGCTTCTGCTTGTAATTGCGGCAGATAAGGTAAGTCCATAATCTGCAAAACAGGGGGGGCGGCAATCTCTATTTCTTCCGTGCCAACAGGTGGCAAAGCACGAGCCGAAACGCCACTATAGAGTGCCGCATCATAAGCAACCGCCTCTATTTCTATATGGCGCACGATATTCAAACGTGTGATACGCCACAGCATATCTTGTGTGCGGATAATATCACCCACCTCTAAAAATAAATAGCGAGGCGGCAAATGCAATTGCACACGCACACCCGCCAGTCGTGCCTCATAAAGCAAACGAGACGCAATCGCCTCTGCCACATAAGAGGATAACACCAATGGCAAAACAACTTGTTGCACCGGGCGTTCCGCATCGCTGGCACGCGCCGTGGCAGTCGCTGCCTCGTAATGACTATCAGCATTGATATAATGCACATCAAGGCGGGTGGTAAGCGTCGCCCTATCCGCATAAATTATTGTCAGTGTCGTTGGTAAAATATCGGCATCATCAATATGTGTAATCGCCCGATTGTGCCGCCCTGTGATACGCAAACCCCGCCCACTGCTTAACGCATCTAATCCATACGCTTCCAATAAAGGGGCTAGAGCATTGCGGGGCGACATCACCCTATCAACAGCATAACCATCTAAAACACCAATAACATTTTCCAGCTGTGGGGTTTCACCCCCGCTTTGAGCAATGGCGGTGATGAGGGCTGTCAAAGGTGTGACGGCTTGTCTGCCATTTAACCAATGCCCCGTATGCCAGTTGCCACCATCTGTCCAAATATCAGTGCGATAGGGAAAAGTCGGGAACGGACGCGCATCCCAAGCCCAAAAATACATACGCGTGCGTGGCACCATAGGCGCATGATAATGCGGGGAAATAGGATTATTGGCGGGTGCTTCATAAAAACTTGTGAAGGCTTGCAAATAGGCTTGCTGAATATGATCGTCTCGCAACCCATTGGAATAATGTGGCACACCCCCCTCCGATGATAATCTATCGGGGAATACATTCGGCTGGTTAGCGCCCTTATCAACAGCAGGGCAGCCAATCTCGGTGAACCAAATCGGTTTGCTGGCAGCAAGCCAATCTGTGGGGGCAGAGGCAACATTATTATGGCGCGGGCGATGCGCATTGCCCCACCAATTCCTGACATCCTTCGCCCGATAAAGCCAAGCCTCATTATTGCCATCGGTTATGGGGGTGCGGTTTTGATTATCACGGGCGACATCATCGGCATAATACCAATCGTAATATTCACCC
This sequence comes from Alphaproteobacteria bacterium, assembly GCA_015163825.1. Taxonomy (GTDB): domain Bacteria; phylum Pseudomonadota; class Alphaproteobacteria; order RS24; family RS24; genus JAAOIL01. Next base: position 1,658 of record JAAOIL010000185.1, read on the forward strand.
GCCGCCATATTATCACGCAGATAATCGGGGTTTGTTATCTCCCCCGCGGCGCTGTCTTTATGGGTCGTGCTATCACGCCAATCCGCAAGCGGAAAATAAGCATCAATGCCTATGAAATCACACACATCATTTCCCCAGAACACATCAAGGGGGAACTCTACACTGCCTGTCTCTATTTCTGTCGGTGGCACATACGCTCCATATTCAGACCAATCCGCAGCGTAAGATATTTTTGTATCGGGCAATATATCATTCACAATCTGCGCCAACGGCACCAATGATTGCGCAAAAGGATAAGTGTTGCGACTGGTGCGTAAGCGACTAAGCCCCCGCATCTCAGACCCGATAAGGAAAGCATCAACACCACCCGCTTTCGCGCATAGATTTGCATAATGACGCACCATACCCCGCAAACAATATAAGTCGCGCGTGTTATTGCCATTCACGAAATGCTCTATATCTGCGGTGATTTGTGTCGCATTTGTTGCCGCACTCGTAATGCGCCCCCGCCATGGATAAGTCGTGGCAATATCCATCATAATAAAAGGATAGAACAACACTCTAAATCCTCTGGCGCGTAAATCTTTGATGGCGGCAATAACCGCACCATCAGAAGGCGTTCCCCCAAAAGCCGGACGACCATCTACTTTGGAAACAATCTGTGCCGCACCACGACCGACACCCGCAACGACCCATTGTGTCGGCACGGTAATCTTCTCGTGATTTTCCACCTTCGGGCGTAGGCGACAAGCACCCGCCTCTAGGCTATCGCCAAACCACGCCACGACCAAAGACACATCACGACATTGCGGATGGCTTGTCTGTAAGGCGTCTATTGATAAATCCCAATCCGAGCGAGACCAAGACGCATTCAA
>JAAOIL010000186.1 GCA_015163825.1 Alphaproteobacteria bacterium
AAGGTCAGAAAATAAATCAATTGGCTTTTGTGTGGGGTGTATTTTTTTACCACCATGGCGGGGTATGGGATAATCATAAATGCCATTATGATATTCGCCATTAAAGGTAGGGCAGCCGCTTTTCACACCAACAACAGCAATTTCGCGGCTGTTAGATAGATAGGTTGCTTTTTGATTTAAGGGTACAGGATTGGTTTTTTGCCAAATAATAAGGCGCAACATCTTAAACCCTGCTTTTGTCATGGCGCATTCTACATCGCTTATTTTCCAAACATCATACCAAATAATTGCTGTGCCACCTTTACGCAATACCCGATAGGCTTGCGTGGCGAGGGCGTCTAAATCTATAGCGACTTTGTCCCATTCACCAAAATCCATACTAACAGCAAAACGTTCCACGCCGTTTTTGATTTTTGAAAAACCAGTTTCACGACTAATAATATAAGGCGGGTCGGTCAGCATTAAATCAACGCTGCCAGTGCCAAGCCCTTCCATGAATTCCCGATAATCACAGCAACGCAAATCAGCACAAGGCGCTTCAGAAAAATCTTCCTGCATATCAACTTGTTGTAAGTTTCCCGCTTGTGGCATTTTCAATCCCTCCAGATATTTTGAATCTATAGTGATTCGTTCTTTAATGCACTAGCGCAAATTTCTTTTTTGTGGATATTTGAGGAATTGAAGCAAATAAGCCCCACAAAAAGTATAGCGCCTCACCTCAACCTAGCCCGATAAGAAATTGACATTGACCCACCCGTCAGCCTATCCTTTATTAAAGGAAACACATTCTGACATTAAGCGAAAAAAGACGGCACCTATTGGCATTGGCGGCGCTCGCCCCCTATATACGGTTAGGGGCGTGGTGCGCCTATAAACACACCAATTAAGTCCTGATTAAGTGCCACAAAACGTATAGCGCACCCGCTCGTCTTCGTTGGGGGGTTTTTCATATTTGCTAAAATTCGGGTCGCTTGTATAAGGCGTGGCACAAGCGGCGAGCAAATCATGCAAGGGGGCAAGGTCATCTTGCGTAGCGGCGTTCAATGCCGCCTCCACCAAATGATTGCGGGGAATACGGGCGGGGTTGGCGGTGCGCATCATCTCTAAAGCGATAGCCGGCGATTTTTTATTTTGGCGAAAACGCGCTTGATATTGCTCTTTTAGGTCAGAGGGTAAGTCAGAATTATCAGGATTAAGACCCCTAAAAAAATTGGTATAATCAATTTTATGCGTCTGCAAATGCGTTAAAAATGCCCCGAACATTACACCATCACTTGTGCGGGCATTACCGCTATCATCAGAGGCGGTTTCGGTCAGCCCAAATTTACCCCGCATCATTGCCAACCATTCATCAAGAAAATAGGCATCAAATTCTTCTATCACTTCTTGTGCCATTTGGGCGGCGTGTTCAATGTGCTTGTGGAATAGCGGCAGCAGGGCTTCGGCAAATCGTGCCAGATTCCATTTTATAATATCGGCTTGCCGCACAAACGCATAACGCCCCTTTTCATCAATGGCACTAAAAACAGCATTGGCATTATACTCATCTATAAAGGCACACGGACCATAATCGATGGTCTCGCCAGAAAGGGTGGTGTTATCGGTATTCATCACGCCATGCACAAACCCGACCCGCAACCAGGCAACAATCAATGAAATCTGCCGTCGCATCACCCCACGCAATAAAGCAATATAGGGGTGGCGCTTATCCACCAGATTAGGGTCGTGGCGAGCAATGGCATAATCGGCAAGGGCGACAAGGGCGGCTTTATCTTGTTGTGCGGCGGCGAACTCAAATGTGCCAATGCGTAAATGGCTTGCGGCAAGGCGTGTCAGCACCGCCCCCGCCAATATAGTTTCACGAATAACATTTTCACCAGTGGCAACAACTGCCAGACTGCGTGTGGTTGGTATATTAAGGGCGGCGAGGGCTTCACTCATAATATATTCGCGCAGCAGGGGGGCAAGGGCTGCCTTACCATCACCGCCGCGCGAATAGGGCGTCGCCCCCGACCCCTTCAACTGCACATCAAAACGGGCGTCATCGGGGGTGATATGTTCCCCCAACAGATGGGCTCTGCCATCACCGAGCATGGTTAAATGCCCGAACTGATGTCCGGCATAAGCCATTGCCAAAGGCGGATATTCATACGCTCCAGCACCCGCCAAATAAGCCGCCAGTGATTCGGGGTCTGGTGCTTCCAATCCCAAACTATCGGCAAGGGCGGTGTTGAATATGACCATTTTAGGCACGTTCCCGCCGCCACTCTCTATCCCACCCCCCAAAGCAGGCTGACATTGGCGATAGAACAGGTCAGGCAGGGAAACATAAGATGACTGCCTTATCCAGCCGCTCCGCATTTTTTTACTTTCCGCTTCATGCGCCACTTCATTCTGCGTATCACTGCTATTGCTATGATTCATGTTAATAAGTATAGCCTGCCCTTCATTTTTTTGCTTCCCCTTTTTTAGAATCGTGCTAAATGGCGCGAGTATATAGCCAACGCAATTTACGGAGGTAAAAATGCGAACCTATCTCACGCTCTCTCTTTCTTTTGGCTTTATAGCCCTTTCTTTTGTGCTGGTTTTCGCCATCACCGCCACCATCGCCACCACTGCCGCTTATGCCAGAGATCAGGTTGCGATAGTTGGTTCTTCGACGGTGTTTCCGTTTTCGGCGACGGCGGCGGAGCGCTTTGGGCGCACGACTTCTTTCAAAACCCCTGTGGTAGAGGCGACTGGTTCGGGCGGTGGTATAAAGTTATTTTGTGCGGGCATAGGTCTCCAGCACCCTGATATTGTCAATGCCTCTCGTCGTATGAAGAAATCGGAATATGACAGATGCACGCGCAACAACATCACTATGACGGAGTTGATTATTGGTTTTGACGGCATTGTCATAGCCCATGCGAAGCGGGCGCCGCCCTTGCGCCTGACCACACGGCAGATTTATTTAGCGACTGCTAAATATGTGCCCGATCCCCGCCACCCTTGCCGCCGTGATTGGTGCGAGCCTATTTTGAATCCCTATATCACTTGGCAAGACATCGCCCCAAACTTACCGCCGACCAAGATAGAGATATTGGGACCGCCGCCCACCTCTGGCACCCGCGATGCCTTTCAGGAGTTAGCGATGGAGGGGGGTGCAAAAACTTTTCCCCATATCAAGGCGTATCAGGCGACCAATAAGGCGCGTTATAAATCGCTTGTGCATACTATGCGCGAAGATGGGGCGTGGATAGATTCGGGCGAGAACGATAATTTAATGGTTTCAAAACTTGCAGCCAACCCTAATGCGGTTGGTATTTTTGGTTTCAGTTTCCTCGACCAGAATGCGGATAAGATACAAGGCACGCCCATCAACAACATCGCCCCCACATTTGAGGCGATAGCCGATGGTCGTTATAAAATATCGCGTTCGCTTTATGTTTATGTGAAGCATGCGCATATTGGGGTTGTGTCGGGCATTCGCGAATATCTGCGCGAGCTCACCAGCGAGCGTGCCTTTGGCGGGGAGGGTTATTTATTGGATAAGGGCTTGATACCATTATCGAGCGATAAGCGTCGGTATTATCGCAAAAACACGGAGGACCTAGCGCGATTTTCTCTTTAGCAAAAACAGGTCAGCGATTATGAGCCTCAGTATTTTACTTTTCACGATACTGGCACTGGGGGCTTATTCCTTTTTGTTTGCGCGGCAGCGTTTGCATATTTTGCGCCGCACCACGCCTGATAAACAGCACTCACAAAACATTTATCATGGGTGGTTTTTATTTTCTTGTATTATGCTGCCCTCATTGGGTCTGGTTATTTTATGGTTGATATTCTCGCCGCTCCTCACCGATTTTCTATTAGAGAATTTCATCACCAGCCAAACTGCTCCCCCCACACAAACCCTACCGCTTGCCCTATTAGTGGCGCAAGTCAAAGCCCATTATGCGGGCACATTATCCAATCCCACCCCTGCCATAATAGAAGCCAGCCATTATTATAAAACATTGCTGATGAATGCCCAACTAGCCTTAACCGCTTTATCCTTAAGCATAGCGGGGGTTGGTTTCTTTTATGGGGCGAAACATTTGGCGGTGCGTTTTGCGGCGCGTCAAAAGGTGGAAATGATATTATCGTTTTTGGTTATGGTGGCAGCGTGC
>JAAOIL010000187.1 GCA_015163825.1 Alphaproteobacteria bacterium
AACCGACACCCCTTGCTCGGCATCACCGCCAAATCTTTCGGGGTGGGCAAGGGGCTCTATCACTTGTAAAAACTCATAGACCGAACCCGGCCAGCCATGTGTCATCAGTAAAGCGCGCGGGTTTTTGCCAGATCCCTCTTCCTTGATAAAATGAATCGTGTGTCCCTCTATAGCGGCAGTGAAATGGGGGAACGCATTGAGCTCTGCTAATGTATCTTGCCAATCATATTTTTCTAGCCAATAAGTGCATAGGGAACGCAAATAAGTCATATCTGTGCCATACGCCCAACGATTATCACCCGCTTTTATTTCCGGCATTTCATGCCATTCATATTCTGCCACCCGCGTTTTTATTTGCGCGAGACGCGCACTAGGATTGGGAATGGTGAAAGGGGTTATGGTCATAATCGCCTCCTCTTATTTGCTCTACTTTCCATGGCAATGTTTATATTTTTTGCCCGACCCACAAGGGCAGGGCGCATTGCGCGGCACTTTTTTTGTTGCTGGTTGTATTGTGGCGACAGGCGCTTGTGTTGCGGTATCTGTGGGCGATAGAGTGGGAGGGAGTGGTAAATCATCTAAAGTCGGTGCCGCCTCTAAACGGGCATGCATAAGGTGGCGCACAACATCGCACCGCATATCGGTTAGCAAATCAGAAAATAATGTGAAGGCTTCTAATTTGAACTCGCTTAAAGGATCGCGCTGTCCCATACCACGCAAGCCAACTTGGGTGCGTAAATGTTCCAGCACCACCAAATGCTCCCGCCAATGATGATCTAGGGTTTGTAGTAAAATAGATTTCTCAACTTGGCGCATAAGCTCTTGTCCAAACTCTTGCTCTTGTGTGGCTTGCGCTTCTTTCGTTGCCGCCAATAAACGCGCCTTAATCTCTTCGTCCGCGATACCATCTTCGCCGACCCAATCCGCAAGCGGCACACGCAGATTGAAAATATCTTGTAGCGCTACCCCCAACCCTTCAATATCCCATTGCGCCGCAAAAGCGCGGGACGGAATATGGGTTGCCACCAACTCATCAATAATTTGCTCCCGCATATCATTGATATTGTCATCAACACGCACGGCGCGCATAAACTCTATGCGCTGTTCAAACACAACCTTGCGCTGGTCGTTAATCACATCATCATATTGCAAAATGCTTTTGCGAATATCAAAATTACGCGTTTCCACTTTTTTCTGGGCGCGTTCCAATGCCTTATTGACCCAAGGGTGAATAATCGCCTCGCCATCTTTGAGACCAAGATTTTTCAACATACCCTCCATACGTTCCGTGCCAAAAATACGCATTAAATCATCATCAAGGCTCAAGAAAAATAGCGACCGCCCCGGATCACCTTGTCGCCCTGAACGACCCCGCAACTGATTATCTATGCGCCGACTCTCATGACGCTCCGTCCCGATAACACATAAGCCCCCCGCTTCTATGGCAATGGCACGGGCGGCTTCTACTTCTTGTGTGATTTTTGCCTGTGCGGTTTCACTTGTGGCTTGTTCTTCGTGAATACGCATTTCTAAATTACCACCCAGCTGAATATCCGTGCCACGCCCCGCCATATTGGTGGCAATCGTGACAGCCCCCGCCACACCCGCTTGCGCAATGATTTGCGCTTCTTGCTCGTGATAACGCGCATTCAAAACATTGTGCTTTATCTTGCGGGCTTTCAAGGCTGCCGCTAACGTTTCCGATTTTTCTATGCTGGTCGTGCCGACTAAAACAGGTTGCTGGCGCGTTTGACAATCGGCTATCGCGTCAATAACCGCCTGCGTCTTTTCATCGGCAGTGCGATAAACCGCATCATCTTCATCACTACGCGCCACCGTCGTGTGGGTGGGAATCTCCAAAACCTCTAGCCCATAAATGTCAGAAAACTCATCCGCTTCTGTGGTGGCAGTGCCCGTCATACCCGATAGACGCTCGTAAAGGCGGAAGTAATTTTGAAATGTAATAGATGCCAATGTGCGACTTTCCGCCTGTATAGCGACATTTTCTTTCGCCTCTAAGGCTTGGTGCAGACCTTCGGCAAAGCGCCTGCCCTCCATCATACGACCCGTGAACTCATCAATAATCACCACGCTAGGGGTGTTATCAATAGGGCGAATAATATAGTCGCGGTCGCACTGGAATAATTTATGCGCCCGCAACGCATTCGTTACATGATGCACCAAAGCGATATTTTGAATATCATAAATGGAAGACCCGACTTCTAATAATTGCGCCTTTTGTAGCAACGCTTCTATATGTTCATTGCCATCATCGGTTAAGGTGGCAGTGCGCGATTTTTCATCAATCTCAAAATCATCCGCAATCAAAGACGGAATAAGTTTGTCAATTTTAGTATAAAGTTCCGTCTTATCTTCCATCGCCCCCGATATGATTAAGGGGGTGCGGGCTTCGTCTATTAAAATGGAATCAACCTCATCAACAATCGCAAAACCACGACCACGTTGCACCATCTCATCAAGGCTATATTTCATATTATCGCGTAAATAATCAAACCCTAACTCATTATTGGTCGCATAAACAATATCGGCACGATAAGCACGTTGGCGCGCCTCATCATCCATATCATGCGTGATACACGCCACACGCAAACCAAGTGCCGCATGCACATTGCGCATCCAATCCGCATCACGCGCCGCCAGATAATCATTCACCGTCACAACATGAACAGGATTGCCCAAAAGCGCATTAAGATAACACGGCAAAGTCGCCACCAAAGTCTTGCCCTCACCCGTTTTCATCTCGGCTATCTTGCCATCGTGCAAGACCATACCACCAACCAATTGCACATCATAATGGCGTTGCCCTAATGTACGCCGTGCCGCTTCGCGCACTGCCGCAAAAGCATCCGCTAATATATCATCTAAAGTCTCCCCCGCCTCTAAGCGCTGGGCGAGCGTGGAACGCACCGCACATAATTGCGTATCGCTGAGCGCTTGATAATGCGGCTCCAGCGTATTTATCTGCGCTACCCGCGTCTCATATATCTGTAATTTTCGCTGATTGGCAGAGCCAAAAAACTTAGCCGCCCACATCCATAATCCCGACATATTATGCCCGCCTTTCTATCCACTGATGTAGGTAGCGAAAGGGGCAGTGTCAATAAGGATAAGGGAAATAGCAGAAAAATAGTAAAAAAATCAGCATATAAGCGGTGATAAATAGTATATAAGCAGATTTATCGGGTTTTCGTGAGGGGGTGATTCTGACTTGCCATATTTTCGCCACATAATATCCCGATAGTGTGCGCCATACTAAAATCACAAATAACCCCCCGCATAGAATGGAGTAAAAATGAAGGCACTGAATGTATTTTTTGGCTCTATATCTGGCTCTATAGTGGGCTTTGCCTTTATCGTTGCCTTCGGCACTAGCCTTTATGGCGGCACGGCTTTTGCGACAGAAGCCGAGCATCAAGAGATTGTGGCGTACGTGAATGGCACAGCGATTACGCGTGAATATATCAATACTGTGGCGCGGGATTTACACGCCCGCACTGCGCATTTGCCCCCCCATGAGCGCGAGGCGATTGCTTTGCGTCATGCGATAAACACAACACTGGCGGCACAAAAGGCAACCGAAGAGGGATTGTTAGACGATAAAATTGTGCAACGCCATTTTGATTATCTACACCGCAATATATTGGAAGATGTTTATAGGGGGCGCCTGATTGCGCAATCCATAAATGAAGAGGCTATTCGCACCTATTATGAACGCGAAATAAAAGGTATGGAGCGTCGCACAGAAATCCGCACCCGCCATATCTTGCTCGCCAAACAAGCCGATGCCGATCGTATCCAGCAAGAAATAAAACGCGGTGGTAATTTTATAGCACTGGCACGCAGTTTTTCTATTGATAGAGCCACATCGGGTGGCGGTGGTGATTTGGGCTATATCCGCAAAGGTCATATGGTCGCCCCTTTTGAAGGGGTGGCGTTCGCCTTACAAATTGGGGAAGTGTCGCGCCCTGTGAAAACTCGCTATGGCTGGCATATTATCAAGATAGAAAATAAACGTTTGCTACCCCCGCCTTCGCTGGATGATGTCCGTGCCCAAATCGTCAAAGCCCTAACGCGGCGGGCAACACGAGAATTCTATGCCACCTTACGCAATCAGGCAGAAATTGAAATCATCAAGCGATAATGCTATAAAGCATTTATGAAACGCTCGCCTTTCGCTCCTAAAAAAATACCCGCCATGCCGCATATTGAAGGCGTGTCCCTCAATGTATGGGCAAGCCATGATTATTATAAAAATCG
>JAAOIL010000188.1 GCA_015163825.1 Alphaproteobacteria bacterium
CCGCGCACCAGTGCTTCTATATCCGTGGCGGAAAATAAATCATCGGGGCGCACTTCCCCCGCCAGCACAACTAAATTGGTGGTCACCAAAGTTTCCACTGCCACGCGGGCTTGCGGGGCGCGGGCAAGGAAGGCATCTAATATCGTATCGGAAATGCGGTCGCAGACTTTATCAGGATGCCCTTCAGAAACAGACTCGCTGGTGAAAATATAGTGATGTTTTGTCATGCGTCTATTCTAACGCAAAATTGGTAAAAAGCAAATGCGGTTTAAGATTCTACCTCTGTCGCCACACGTGCCATTTCGGTCATCACCCCTAATATCTGGCGGCGCAAACCTTTATCATCAATCGTCAGGAAGGATTGATTAAGGCGCACCCCTTCACTACTGCTGATAAATTCCAGATAGGGCGAGACACTCTCAACATTTGAGCCATCTTCGTTTAGACCTTCATAGGCGCTTTCTTCATCAAGTGCTGTGTTGGGGTCTTCATCTATGCCATCATAAAAATATTGCACGGGCACATCAAGCACACGCGCTAGTTCAAATAGGCGGCTGGCTGAAATGCGGTTTGTGCCTTTTTCATATTTTTGCACTTGTTGGAAGGTCAGTGCCAATCGCGAGCCCAAGGCCTCTTGGCTCATACCGAGCATGAGGCGGCGCAGGCGGAGGCGGGCACCAATATAAGCGTCTAAAGCGCGTTGTCTTTTTCGTGGCATAATTTCACTCCTTGTTTTTATTTTTATGAGTCTATTGCTCGTCGTTAATTATTAGGTTGTTTATGGCACGGCTTTTATACTTTTCGCAATATCTTTTTTGCGTATGCCGCCAACCCTTTTCTAGCGATAAAAATAGACACCATAAAAATGATGATGAGATATAATATATCAGATGAATATGAATAAATCGTAAACGACCGCGAATTAGGAAGCAATACAGAAAAATAGCCTTTTTGATTGAGCGGTAGCATTTTGAGGCGCCGCCCATAGGCATCAAAAACGGCAGAAATGCCTGTATTTGCACTACGAATAAGCGGTAATCCTTGTTCTATGGCGCGTAGCTTTGTGTGCGCGAGGTGCTGGGCGGGACCCGTGGAAGTGCCAAACCAGGCATCATTGGTGAGATTAACCAGCCATTTTGCCCCGCCATTGGCAGCCGCCAGATAGGGAAAAGTCGCCTCAAAACAAATAAGCGGCATAAAGGGTGGTATATCTTTTAACGTTATTTCTTCTATAGAAGCAGAGTTTCGTGTCGCAAAGCCACCGCGCAATTGGGTGAGTTGGCGCAAACCAATCGCCTCCAGAAAACCTTGGGCGGGTAGATATTCCCCGAAGGGCACCAGATGATATTTATCAATCTGTGCCAATAAAGTGCCATTGCTAGACCAGAGCATAGCACTATTATAATAATCATAATCTTTATGTGGGTTTTTTGAGTCTGGATTTTTGAGGTCTGGATTTTTGGGCGATAAACTACGCCGCACCGCCCCCAATAAAAGATATTTATCTTGTGGTAAATGACGGCGCAAAAGGTGCGCAAACGCACCATCTTCATCTATCAAAAACGGTATTGCCGTTTCAGGTAGCACAATAATATCGCTATCTTTATGCTCTGCTAATCCTTGTTTGATAAGCGTAAAAATTGTTTCAATATGCACGGCTCGTTTTTCAGGCAGCCATTTATCAGCCTGTTTTATATTGGGCTGGATAACGAGAATCTTGGGGGCGGTTTCTAGCGGGTGCGTTTCTTCTTGTAAAATAACCAGCCCTAGCCCTAGTGCCATAAGCGGCAGAGACAACCCCGCCGCCCAGATTTTTTTATCAGGCACAGACAAACAAGCGGCACTGATAACACATAGCAACCCCATACCAAATAACCCCAACACCGATGCCATTTGTGCCAAAGGCAAAAAGCCCGCCCAGACCATACCCGCTAAATTCCATGGCAGACCTGTTAGCACATTGGCACGGGCATATTCCCCCAGCGACCAAATAAGCGCCAGTAAAAGCATATCATAGAAACGATGCCCGTCTAAATGAGAGTCTGTTTTGGAGGCTTGCCCCCCCTTATTGAAACGCAAAACGTAGGGGCGCAAAACCCCCCAAATAAAAAGTGCTAGGGCAGGAAACAAAGCCAGCCCCGCCACCAGCCCCGCCAGTGCCAATGGCATTAACCATAGATAACCACCGCCCAAGACGATAAATGATTCCCCTAGCCAATAAAACCCGACCAGAAATTGCCCACAACCAAACAACCAGCCCAGCCATAGTAAATGACGCCTATTATCACGCGCCCCCCATGCCAGATAAAATAGGCAGATAAAACTAACATAAAAAAGCGGCAAAATATGAAAAGGGGCATAAGAAAGCGGCAATATAAGCCCCGCCATAAAAGCCAAAATTCTATGGCGTAGCGGGGTTAAGGTTAGAGCTTGTATAAAAGACAAAGCCTTACGCCTTATCTGATTTAGGATTTTTAGGGCTCGCGGGCAGGGAAGGAGTAGGCGCAGGCGCAGGAGAAGGGGGTTCAGAATTATCCGCAAAATTATTGCCAGAATTATCCGCAGAATTATTTCCAAAATTATTAGAGTGTTTGCTGCCAGACCCTTGTGCCTTTTGTTCATTTTCTAATGATGGCCGTGCGACAATTTTAATATCAATGGTTTTGATATGGCGCGGATCACCATCGCGAATAACAAATTCTACCTGTTCCCCACTAGGGAATTGATAGGCAAAAATTTCACCCCGCGCCGGCACCCGCCCTGTTATGGCAAAAATCAAG
>JAAOIL010000189.1 GCA_015163825.1 Alphaproteobacteria bacterium
CCACCCTACCCCTATTCGCCCGCCTTGTTGAAGAGGAAGATTTCAACACTGCCAATTACGACATCCACTGGCTAGAAAATTATTTAGGTATGAAGGATTGAAAACTACTCAAAGTAAAATTTATAATCATGGAACATAACTATATTTTTTTGCGCCGTGCGCGGAAAAGATATGGTTATCGTGGGGGGTGTGCTTTTTGTTTACAAAAACACATAAGGGGGGAGTTGGCTCCCCCCTATTTAGTGCCTCTATTTAATGCCTCTATTTAATTCCCGTATAGATTTTTCCGTTTTCGGTTATGCAGGAGAGCACCCAAATGTCATAAACAGGGTGATCTAAGGCGTGGATGCCAGGGCTGGAGGCGAACATCCAGCCTGTAAAAAGTCTTGCTGTTTGTGTCGGCTCTTCTTGTGAGAAATTGCCTTGCGGGGTTTCGCTTATTTCTAAAAAGGCGCGGGTTTCGGGGGCGTCTTCGGGCGGGGCAGATATACATTCACGCATATTTATCATCAGGCTTTCAATCGGGGTTTCTTCACCAACGACAAGGCGTATTTCTTGCACACGCGCCGTCACTTTATGGAGGAGTGAAAACACGCCAATATGCACGGGGGCTTTTATCGGGGCGGCGGCTTGCCCTGTTGTGCGGTCATCTGTTTGTGTGTCTTGTGTTGGGGGGGCGATGTCAATCAGCGGCGCATATATATTGGGCTCTAATATCGGTGGCGCAAGGGGGGCGTTTGCATTCGCCTCACTCGTAAAGGCAAATAGGGCGGTAATCATCAGCGTTTTCGCCCACATCAAACCACAATTATTTGTTTTCTTTTTCATCACCTGTGCTGAACAATGCTTGCCCGACCAACCCGATAAGATCTACCGCGCCTTGTGTGAAAACGATTTCGTCTCCGTTTATTAGCAAGTCTTCACTGCCGCCTGCCGATAATGATATATAATTACCGCCAAGCAAACCTTCGCTGGTTATTTTGGCACTGCTATCATCGGGCAAGACGACTTCGCTATCTAGGGTCATAGAGACAATGGCGAAATAATCGCGTTTGTCTAAATCAAGGGCGGTGATGGTGCCGACTTTAATACCCGACAAGCGCACATCGCTACCGATTGTTAGTCCGTCCACTTTATCAAATCGGGCTGTCAGGTCATAGCCGACAACATTTTGCCGTTCCACGACTGAATACCCATAGGCGATGAAAGTTGCCGTCAGGGCAATAACAAGTAAGCCGACCAATGTTTCCACTATATTATGTTGCATCACTTACCTCCTTTATCGGGCGACCACGCGTGATAGCCTTCGGGTGTGCCGCCAGCCGCTATATCGGCACGAATTGGTTGGTGGGCAGATTTTGTGCCTGTCATATTGCGTTGGTGTGGTTTTTGCCAGTGGCGATGCACCAAGCCTGCGCCTTCCGCATTTGGTGCCACGTCTTGTGTGTAGTGCAACCAGCCGTGCCATAGTGGTGGCACACGTGTTGCTTCAATATCGCCATTATAAATGACCCAACGACGTGGCTTGCCATTGATAGAGCGACCGCTTTTATCTTGATAATAACGATTGCCTTCTACGTCTTCGCCAACCAAGTCGCCACGCGACCATGTATGCAAAGCCGTGCCAAAAGTTTGGCTATGCCACCATGTTAAACTCATACGCATAAAGGATAGGATTTTATTCATTCCTTATTCTCTTTTTTTTCTGTGTCTTTATCAAGGGGTAAATCTAGGCGAATATGCAATTCACGCAATTGTGCGGCGGAAACCCCTGCTGGCGCTCCCATAAGTAAATCCTGCGCTTGCTGGTTCATCGGGAAAGCGACAACCTCGCGGAGGTTTTCTACCCCCGCCAATAACATAACGATGCGATCCACACCCGGCGCAATGCCCCCATGCGGCGGTGCGCCAAAGCGCAAGGCATTCAACATTCCGCCAAATTCTGCTTCTACGGCAGCATTGTCATAGCCCGCAAGCGCAAACGCTTTCATCATAATGTCGGGGCTGTGATTTCTTATCGCCCCAGACGATAACTCCACACCATTGCAGACGATGTCGTATTGATAGCCCAATATGTCTAGCGGTTTTTTATTTTGCAACGCTTCCATACCACCTTGTGGCATAGAGAACGGATTATGAGAGAAGTCTATTTTGCCCTCATCTGTTTCCTCATACATGGGGAAATCGACAATCCAGCAAAAGGCGAACTGGTCTTCATCAATCAGTTTTAATTCCGTGCCGACACGAGCCCGTGCCCGTCCCGCGAAATCGGCAAAGTCTTTCGGCACACCCGCACAGAAAAACACCGCATCACCATCGCTCATATCTAACTGCGTGCGGATTTGCGCGGTGCGCTCCGCCCCGATATTCTTGGCGAGGGGTCCTGCCCCTTCATTATCTCTGAAAAAGATATAGCCCAAACCCGGCTGTCCTTCATCTTGCGCCCAACTATTCATGCGGTCGCAAAAAGCACGGCTACCACCACCTTTGGCGGGGATAGCCCATACTTCCACTTTGTCATTCTTCTCTATCATAGAGGCAAATATCTTAAAGCCCGCACCACGAAAAGCATCGGTGACATTTTGCATTTCAATCGGGATACGCAAATCAGGTTTGTCTGTGCCATATTTCCGCATCGCATCCGCATAAGCAATGCGAGGGAAAGTTGGTGTCACACGTTTGCCATTGCCATTGACGTTGCCAAAGGCTTCAAACACATCATGCAAGACAGGCTCCACCGCCGCGAAAACATCTTCTTGCGTGACGAAACTCATCTCTATATCTAATTGATAAAACTCACCAGGCGAGCGGTCGGCACGCGCATCTTCATCACGAAAACATGGCGCGACTTGAAAATATCTATCAAACCCCGCCATCATCAATAATTGTTTGAATTGTTGTGGGGCTTGCGGCAGTGCATAAAACTGACCCGGATGCATACGCGATGGCACAAGAAAATCCCTTGCGCCTTCAGGACTGCTGGCAGTCAAAATAGGTGTTTGATATTCACGAAAACCATCATCTGTCATACGGGTTCTGAGCCACGCAATAATATCGGAGCGCAGCATAATATTCTGGTGGAGTGTCTCGCGGCGCAAATCCAAAAACCGATAACGCAAACGCAAATCTTCGGGATAATCAGGCTCGCCAAATACTGGCAGAGGCAAATCCCCTGCCCCCGATAACACTTCCATATCCGATACATAGACCTCTATCGCCCCTGTCG
>JAAOIL010000190.1 GCA_015163825.1 Alphaproteobacteria bacterium
GCTAATGTCGCCCCCAATGCCGCCGGTGATGGCGAGACAATAATCCCCGCTTGGCGCATTGCCTCTTGTTTTTCTGTCGCCCCGCCTTTGCCACCAGCAATAATCGCGCCGGCGTGTCCCATACGCCTGCCGGGCGGGGCAGTGACCCCCGCAATAAACCCGACCACAGGTTTTTTTACTTTGGATTGCGCTAGAAACTCTGCCGCTTCTTCTTCTGCCGCGCCGCCGATTTCGCCAATCATAATGATTGATTCGGTCTCATCATCGCCCAGAAATAAATCTAGGCAGTCTATAAAGTTTGTGCCATTGACCGGATCGCCACCAATACCGATACAAGTGGATTGCCCCAGCCCAACTGCTGTTGTTTGCGCCACCGCCTCATAAGTGAGCGTGCCCGACCGCGAGACAATACCCACCGAGCCGCGTTTATGGATATGACCCGGCATGATACCGATTTTGCAAGCATCGGGGGTTATAACACCCGGACAATTAGGACCGACAAGGCGCGACCCACCGCCAGTTGAATCTAGCGCGCGTTTGACCCGCACCATATCCATAACAGGGATACCTTCGGTTATGCACACAATCAGTTCAATCCCCGCATCTATCGCTTCTAATATAGCGTCAGCAGCAAAAGGCGGTGGCACATAGATTGCCGATGCCACAGCCCCCGTTGCTGAGACGGCTTGCGCGACCGTATCAAAAACAGGCAAGCCCAAATGCTGTTCCCCGCCCCGATTGGGTGTGACGCCGCCAACCATTTTTGTGCCATAGGCGATGGCTTGCTCTGAATGGAACGTGCCTTGACTGCCAGTAAAACCCTGACAAATCACTTTGGTATTTTCATCTATCAATACGGACATGAAATATTTCTCCTATTTGTTTTTAACGGCGGCGACTATTTTCTCAGCAGCATCATCTAAATCATTGGCGGCGGTTATCGCCAATCCCGATTGCGCCAATATCGTTTGCCCTTGCTCAACATTTGTACCCGCTAGGCGCACCACCAAAGGCACAGATAATGACGTCTCGCGCGCTGCCGCCACCACACCTTGCGCTATGACATCGCAGCGCATAATGCCACCAAAGATATTAACCAATATACCCTCCACATTGCTATCGGAGAGGATTATCTTAAAGGCTTCGCGCACTTTATCAGCCGTCGCCCCACCACCGACATCTAGGAAATTGGCGGGCGCCGCCCCATAAAGTTTGATAATATCCATCGTCGCCATCGCCAAACCCGCCCCATTAACCATACACCCTATCGTGCCATCTAATTTGATATAACTTAAATCAAATGCCGAAGCGGCTATTTCGGCGGGGTCTTCTTCATCCTCATCGCGCAACGCAACTATATCCGCATGGCGATAAAGGGCATTATCATCAAAATTAATCTTGGCATCAAGGCAAAGGAGATCGCCATTTTGCGTGACCACTAGCGGATTAATCTCTAGCAATGACATATCCTTTTCAATAAAAGCGCGATAAAGATTACCCAATAAAGCGCTGGCTTGTTTGATTTGCGCGCCTTCTAGCTCTAGGGCAAAAGCAATCTGGCGGCTGTGATGCGCACTTATGCCCGTGGCGGGGTCTATGCTTATCGTGATGATTTTATCAGGGGTTGCTTCTGCCACTGCCTCTATATCTGTGCCGCCTTGCGTGGAGGCAATGAACGAGACACGCGATGTCGCCCTATCCAATAAAATAGATAAATAAAGTTCGCGCGCAATATCACAACCCTCTTCTATATAAACACGTTTGACTTTGCGCCCTTGCGCCCCCGTCTGGTGGGTTATCAGGGTCATACCCAACATATCATCGGCGAGGGCGCGTGTTTCGCTAACCGATTTGGCAAGTTTGACACCACCGCCCTTGCCACGCCCGCC
>JAAOIL010000191.1 GCA_015163825.1 Alphaproteobacteria bacterium
TATCAGTGCCGCATTTGCGTCAATATCCCCACCAATATCCCCATCAATATCCCTACCAATATCAGAGCCATAAAGTGTGGTGATTTGGGCGGGCTTCAACAATGCCTCCCGCAATAACGCGCTTTTGCCAATACATAATGCCGTTTTGAAGTCTTGCTTGAATAATGCCAAACGTTGGGCGAGCTCTTGTGCTATTTGGCGGTGGAGAAAATCATGTTCATAAAAGGCGCGCGCGTGACGACGGCGGTTGACAAGTAGCCTTGCGCGGTCAAAAATTTGCGGAACCGAATCACTTGGAGCAAAAGAGGACATAAATCCGATTATGACACGCATTCACGCAAAAGCAAATCTTGCAAAACGCTATTCTTTAGAAGGGGCTCTGGACACAACACTAGATATGGCATCAGTTGTCGGGGGGCGGGTGATGAATTATTTGGTGCCGCCTGCGTGTCCGTTATGTCGGGCACCTTTGCATTTTTATAAAGGACAAACGACACCCAGCTTATGCGGTGGCTGTTGGCGTGATATTGATTTTATTACCGCCCCTTTATGTTATCGCACAGGTGTGCCGCTTCCTTACGAAACAAGCGGGGCTTATGAAACAAGCGAGGCTTATGAAACAAATAAACACGACACAGCGAAACACACGATTAGTTTGCCCGCTCTCTTATATCCGCCCCCTTATCATCGGGCACGGGCGGCTTTATATTATGGGGGTGCGGCGGCACAATTGGTGCGGGCGTTCAAGTTTTACGACCACCCTGAGATTGCCCCTTTATTGGCGCAATGGATGCATCGGGCGGGGCAAGACTTTTGGCAACAGACACCAGATGAAACTTCCCATGAACCCCCTAATAAAAAGGTGTGGCTCATACCTGTGCCCTTGCATCGGCGCCGTTTTTTGTGGCGGCGTTATAATCAGGCGGCGGAATTGTGTCGGGCGTTGTCTGTCTATGAGGATATACCGATTTTATTTGATGCTTTAGTGCGGGTGCAACCGACACAAAGGCAGGTTGGTTTATCACGATCGCAGCGTTTGCGTAATTTGGGACGCGCCTTCCAAGTGCGCCCCTCAA
Source organism: Alphaproteobacteria bacterium (assembly GCA_015163825.1). GTDB lineage: Bacteria > Pseudomonadota > Alphaproteobacteria > RS24 > RS24 > JAAOIL01. The sequence goes on from JAAOIL010000191.1 coordinate 1,077, forward strand.
TGGTGGCGGCGTTGCAAGGGGCGCGGGTGATATTGATTGATGATGTGATAACCACAGGCACAACGATAGAGGCTTGCACAAAGATATTGAAACGTGCTGGGGTGGCACAGGTTGATGTTTTGGCGGCGGCGCGTGTTGTTATGCCTGAAACATATACAAGAGGAAAATAGAATAGAGAGAGATATGATATGAAAGTTGCTTGCGTTCAAATGACCACCACGACAGACTCTGCCGTTAATTGTGCGGCGATGGTGGCGGTGTTGCGCGAGGCGGTGGCGCAAGATGTGGCGTTCATTGCCTTCCCTGAAACTTGTAATTTTATGGAACGCGGACACAAGGCGATGCGCGCACGTGTGCAAAGCGAAGCCGATGATATATGTCTAGCGGCTTTGCGAGCCGAGGCGGCAGCGCATAAAATATGGGTCTCTGCTGGGTCTTTGATTCTGGCGACGCCTGAAGGTCATGTGGTTAATCGCTCTTTATTGATTAATCCGCAAGGGCAAGTGGTGGCGCGTTATGATAAAATCCATATGTTTGATGTTGTGCTGGATAATGGCGAGCGTCATCAGGAATCAGCACATTATCAAGCGGGGGCGGCGGCGGTGTTGGCTAAAGTCGGGGCGCAGCATTTGGGGATGAGCATTTGTTATGATGTGCGCTTTGGCGAATTATATCGGGCTTATGCCCAAGCGGGCGCAGATTTTTTGATTGTGCCTTCGGCTTTTACGATTCCCACAGGGCAAGCGCATTGGCATATATTATTGCGGGCGCGCGCTATTGAAACAGGATGTTTTGTGCTAGCCGCCGCCCAATGTGGCACCCACGAGAACGGACGGCGAACATACGGACACAGCCTCATCATAGATCCATGGGGACGGGTGTTAGCAGAAGCACTAGAGAATAATCCTTGTTTTATCACAGCCAGTCTAGACTTTTCGCAAGGTGCAAAAGCCCGCCAGCAAGTGCCGTCTCTTTTACATGGGCGCAATTTCAAAATGCCCTCTCTTTCTAAAGACTAGATTTGATTACCGAATAGACTTGCTTTTTCCTATGGGTTTAGCCTATATAGGCGCATACGACACAACAAATAAGGAGTTATTATCATGAATACAATTATATCAGCAGCGCTGATTACACTTGCAACAACAGGCAACCCTGCCGACTTGCAATCCCTCATCGGCGGTAAAGTCGTTGAAAATATTAACACAAGCAAATCTGTTCTCGTCGGGGACGAGCATTATGCCCCCCCCGCTCTCGTTGTTGGCAACACAACATATCGTATGGTTGCCCCAACAGCGACGACCGACAATTTCATCATTCAAACAGGCAATGTTATCGTGCGCCTTGATGTTGGCAAAAGCGAAGGCGATAATGTCGTTCGCATCGTTAGCACAGCGCGTGTCGCAAAAGCAAAAAGCGGTGGTAGTGCAAATGAAACAGGTCGCCTTATGATTTCAGATGAACTGGTAACGCTCGCCACAACAGGCGATCCTTCTGGTCTTAAATCTGTGCTTGGCGGTAAGGTTGTTGAAAATCTTAACACCGATACATCAGTGCTTAATGGCGACGAACATTATGCCCCACCCGCCCTTGTTGTTGGCGGCACGACTTATCGTATGGTTGCCCCAACAGACACAACCGATAACTTCATCATCAAAACTGGTGATAGTGTCGTGCGTTTCGACATCGGCAAAAGCGAAGGTGATAATGTTATTCGCGTTGTCGCAACATCTGGCGAAGGCGCTTCAGGCTTCACCAATTCAGGTGATAGCTGGTATGACATTTTGCTCGGCAAACTTGGGCTTGGCGATCTATAAGTCATAAATCTTATTTTAAGGGGGCGTTGTTAGTGATAGCATCGCCCCTTTTTTTTATGCCCCTTTTTTATGCCCCTTTTTTTATGCCCCTTTTATGCCCGCTATTATATTTGTTTTTGTGCCACACCCATATAGTTTACAGATAAATCGCCTGTTATTTGCCACTGCCCCAATAGCGGATTAAAACTAACACCTGTGCTTTGTGTCAAAGCACAATGCGCCGCCGCTAGCATAGATTCTAATTCTTGCGGGGTGATGAAATGGTGCCAATCATGTGTGCCGCGTGGCAACCAACGCAAAATATATTCCGCCCCGATAATCGCCAGGGCATAAGATTTGCGGGTGCGGTTCAAAGTCGCCATAATCATAATACCATTGGGGGTGAGTAAATCAGCACACGCGGCGATAAAATCTGTGGGGTGGGCGACATGCTCCACCACTTCCATATTTAAGATGACATCAAACCGCCCCTTTTCTTCTTTTAGAGATTCAGCCGTTGCGCAACGATAAGTGATAGGCAAGTCTTGCGTGGCAGCATGGATTTGCGCCGCCTCTATATTTGCCGTGCCAATATCTACCCCTGTTACATTTGCCCCCAATCGTGCCATAGGCTCGCATAATAAGCCGCCACCACAACCGATATCCAATAGGCGCAAACCCTTGAAAGGGACAAAGGCGGCTTTATCATAATCAAAATGGCGGCAAATCTGGTCGCGGATATAGCGCAAACGCACAGGATTAAATTTATGCAGAGGCTTGAATTTACCCCCCCTATCCCACCATTCTTGCGCCAATGCTTCAAATTTGGCGATTTCCTGCGGGGTACTGCCTGTTTTATCGTGCTGATATGCTTCCATAAAAACACCATAGACCAGCACGGATACTTGCACAATATAGGTATTATCGTGTATGCCTAGCGCGCCCCTATAAGGGGTGGCAAATGAACAGGATTAAATCTATGCGCCTCGTTATGAAATTCGGTGGTACTTCGGTGGCAGATATTGAGCGTATGCACAATGTCGCAAACCATATTGCGCGTGAAGTGGCTGCGGGGCATGAGGTGGCAGTGGTCGTCTCAGCTATGGCGGGGGAGACTAATCGTCTGGTGAATCTAACACGGCGCGCCCAGATTACTGATAAACACGAATATGATGTCGTGGTCGCGGCGGGGGAACAGGTCAGCATTGGCTTGCTGGCAGGTATTTTACAAAGCAAAGGCATTGCGGCGCGTAGTTGGCTTGGCTGGCAGGTGGCAGTGCATACCAGCGATGCCCATAGTGCGGCACGAATTCGCTCCATAGATGCGGGGCGGTTACAGACAGAACTCGCCGCCAAACGTGTAGCGATTGTCGCCGGGTTTCAGGGCGTATCGGGGGGCGTATCGGGGGGCGTATCGGGGGAAGATGAGGCTATGCGAGTCTCTACTTTGGGTCGTGGTGGCTCAGATACCAGTGCTGTCGCCCTTGCCGCCGCCCTTGCGGCAGATAGATGCGACATCTATACTGATGTTGATGGTGTCTATACCACCGACCCCAATATGGTGCCGCAAGCCAAACGCTTGGCACAAATTTCTTATGAGGAAATGCTAGAGATGGCATCATTGGGGGCGCGGGTATTACATACACGCTCGGTAGAATTGGCGATGGCGCATCATGTGCCACTGCTGGTGCGATCTAGTTTTGCGTCCCCTGCTGAGGATGATATAATAGGCACACTAATTTGCGATGAGGATGATATTATGGAACATGAAATAGTAAGCGGCATAGCCTATGCTCAAAATGAGGCGAAGATAACATTGCTCGGCGTTGATGATAAGCCGGGTATAGCGGCACGGATATTTGGACCGCTGGCGCAAGGTCATGTCAATGTGGATATGATTGTGCAAAATATATCGCCCGATAGTAAAAAGACCGATATTACCTTCACCGTCTCCCAAGATGAGCTGACACGGGCCTTAGAGGTCATCAAAGCCCACGAAAAAGATTTAGGCATTGGCAGTGTTAATACAGCGGAGAATATGGCGAAAGTGTCTATCATCGGCGTTGGTATGCGAAGCCATGCGGGTGTGGCGCAAAAAATGTTTGATGAACTAGGGGCAGAGAATATCAATATCCATGTCATATCCACCTCTGAAATAAAGGTCAGTGTTTTGATTGATGCCGATTATGCTGAACTTGCGGTGCGCCGTTTGCATGCGGCTTATGGATTAGATGCCCCCGCGTAATCACTCGTTTATGGGTTTGGATAGATTTGATATGAGGTGTCTTTATGCCCTTATCGCTTGAAGCCCCGCGTATATTATTGCGCCGCCTGCGCGACCTTATGGCGACGGGTGGCGAGCAACAAGTGCGCCTTGATAAAACGGTATCCCTGATTGCCTCTGTTATGGAGGGGGCGGTGTGTTCTGTTTATTTGCGCCGCCATATTGCCGGTCAGGGTGCCAACCAAGCAGGTGGTGGTATATTAGAACTTTGCGCCAGTGTCGGGCTTGATGCTCAATCCGTGCATAAGACACACCTCACTATGGGCGAGGGTCTGGTCGGTGATATTGCCACGCATAAACGCCCGCTTAATCTGGCAGAAGCAAAACAGCATCCCAACTTTGCGCCCCGCCCCGAAACAGGGGAGGATGCGTTCCATTCTTTTGTTGGTGTGCCTATTTTACATGGTGGTGATGTGCGTGGTGTGTTGGTCGTCCAAAACAAATCAATGCAACGTTTTGTGGCAGAAGAAGTGGAAGCGTTAGAGATTGTCGCTATGGTCTTGGCAGAGGTGCTGGCGGCAAGTGGCGATATTGAAGATGTCCGTGCCCCTGATGCGCCTCATACTTATATAGGCATTGGTCTGGTTGAGGGTGTGGCGTTAGGGCAAGTCAAATTGCACGAGCCGCGTGTTGAGGTCAGCCGCCTTTTTAGCGATGATAGCGAAGCCGAGCAACGTCGCCTAAATGATGCGATTTATGTCTTGCGCCGCAATGTTGATGAACTATTAGCGACAAAAGATGTCAGCCATGCGGGCGAACATTTAGCGGTATTAGAGAGTTATCGTATGTTTGCCAATGATAGGGGGTGGTTGCGCCGTATCCATGATGCGGTGCAGACGGGGCTTACCGCAGAGGCGGCGGTTAATAGTGTGAATGGGGCGATGCGGGCGCGTCTGGGGCAACAGCGCGATGCTTATTTACGCGCCCGCTTGCATGATTTTGATGATTTATCCAATCGGCTTTTGCGTATTTTGTCGGGTCGGGCGGTTAATGCGGCGCATGATAAATTGCACCGCAATACGATTTTGGTGGCGCGTATGATGGGACCTGCCGAATTGCTTGATTACGATAGACGCAATTTGCGTGGGCTCTTATTAGAAGAGGGGGCGATGGGGGCGCATGTATCAATCGTGGCACGGGCGTTAAATATACCCTTGATTGGTGATGTCGCCCAGATTGCCCAGATTGCTTATGATGGGCAAGCCGTGGTGCTTGATGGCACAAGTGGTGAAGTGCATCTTAATCCGTCCAGCACGATTACCGATACATTTCGGGGACGCGCTCTATTAGAAGCGAAGCGACAAAAACGTTATGCGCGTCTGCGTGATAAGCCCGCCTTGACACGCGATAATGTGCGCATCCGCCTTGATATGAATGCGGGGCTGGCAGTGGATACCGATAAACTAATCACCAGTGGGGCAGATAATATCGGGCTGTTTCGTACTGAGCTGCAATTTATGGTGGCAGCACGATTGCCGCGTTTGCAAGAACAGCAAGAGTTTTATGCGCAAGTGCTAGAAAAAGCCGAAGGGCGTGATGTGGTTTTTCGCACATTAGATATTGGTGGTGATAAAGTTCTGCCCTATTTGGCATTGCAACCAGAAGAGAATCCGGCTTTGGGGTGGCGGGCTATGCGTATAGCATTAGATAGACCCGCTCTATTGCGCTATCAATTACGCGCCTTATTACGCGCCGCGAAAGGGCGGCATTTATCGGTTATGTTCCCGCTCATTACCACCACAGCAGAATTCGTCCAAGCCAAACAGATATTACATAAAGAATATGCTTTGTCGCAACGGCTCGGACATGGTGTGGCAAGCACATTATCGGTTGGCACAATGTTAGAAGTGCCCGCCCTTGTCTGGCAACTAGATGAATTATTACCGCAAGTTGATTTTCTCTCTATCGGCACGAATGATTTAATGCAGTTTTTCTTTGCTGCTGACCGCGCCAATCCTCGTTTGGCAGGGCGTTATGATATTTTATCGGCGCCGGCTTTGCGTTTATTGTCCGATATTAGAGTGCGCTGTGATGCCCATAATGTGCCCGTCTCCATTTGTGGGGAAGTGGGCGGAGGCACGCTTGAGGCTATGACCCTTATGGGCATAGGGTTTTCACGCTTTTCTTTGCCATCGGGGGCAGTGGGGGCGGTGAAACGTATGGTGCGCTCGGTCAATTTAGAACGTTTGCGCACTTGCGTCAGTGCGACTATGATAGACAATCCTGATAATATGCGCGACCACCTAAAAACGCTCGCGCAAGAACAAGGCGTGAAATTATAAAGAGAGAATGATGGACGAACAAAACAAACCACTCGGCATTGGTGCTGCCCTCGCAGAAGCACGACAAGCGGCAGGGCTACAGATGAGCGATGTTGTCGTCGCCCTAAAAATCCGCGAAGTGCATTTGCAAGCCCTAGAAGATGAAGATTTTGATATATTGCCGGGCGATGCCTATGTGTTGGGTTTCATCGGCACCTATGGCGGATTTTTATCGCTTGATGCAGACGCCTTGGTAGCAAAATATAAAGACGCAAAAAAAATAACAGATAGACGCGATGAAATGCTCCCGCTACCTGTCAAAAGCGGCACAGATTTTATGCCCTATATTATCACGGGCGCCGTGTTGGCGGGGCTGGCAGTGTTGGGTGTGATGGTTTGGTTTTTGATGGGCTATAAGGATATGAAAAATCCTGCAGTATTTTCGGCAACGTCTTCTTCTGCTTCTTCTCTGGCTTCTTCTTCTGCTTCTTCTCCCGCTTCTTCTCTGGCGGGTGAGAAGAAATCAACAACGCCACAAGCGACTAAAAAAGATAAGGCGGCTTCTGCTTCTGCTTCACTTCAAGATGTACCAAAGACAATAGATATTCGCGCTATCGGGCGCACTTGGATGCGTGTTGAAAACAATGATGGCGGTGTGTTATTTTCTAGTATCGTTAATGTCGGCGATAAATTTACATTATCAACAGATAGCACCTACACAATCGCCACCCATGATGCGGGGGCTTTGGCTTTCTTTTTGGGTGATATGAATCTGGGTGTTGTCGGGCAAAAAGCACAATTGCTAACAGGGCATATTATTACCCCAGCGCATATTGTGCGTGGTCGCAATAACGCTCAATAATTAGATGACACAAATGGCACTCTCATCTGAACATTATCCATGGCGCAATATCACAAGGCGAAAAACGCGCCAGATTATGGTCGGTGATGTTGTGGTCGGGGGCGATGCCCCCATAGCGGTGCAATCTATGACCAACACCCCGACCAGCGATGCAGCCGCCACCATAGAACAAATCAATGCCATTGCCGAAGCGGGTGCTGATATTGTGCGGGTGTCCTGCCCTGACGAGGCTTCCACAAATGCTTTGCGGATGATATGCGAAGCGTCGCCTATACCCGTGATTGCCGATATCCACTTCCATTATAGACGCGCCATTGAAGCGGCAGAAGCGGGGGCGGCGGCTTTGCGTATTAATCCGGGTAATATCGGTGATGCCAAGCGTGTTGGCGAAGTTGTGGCGGCGGCACGGGCGGCGGGGTGCTCTATGCGGATTGGCGTCAATGCGGGTTCATTAGAAAAACATTTTCTGGATAAATATAAAGAGCCATGTCCAGAGGCGATGGTTGAAAGTGCGCTGAGCCATGTGCGTATTCTACAAGAGCATAATTTTGATGATTATAAAATCAGCGTTAAAGCATCGGATGTGTTTTTATCGGTGGCGGCTTATCGTCAGCTGTCTGCCCAGATAGATTGTCCGTTGCATATTGGTATCACAGAAGCGGGTAGTCTTATGACAGGGGCTGTTAAATCATCTATTGGTTTGGGGCAATTATTGATGGAAGGCATTGGCGACACAATACGTGTTTCTTTATCCGCCGACCCTGTGGAAGAAGTGCGTGTCGCTTATGAGATATTAAAATCTTTGGGCTTGCGTCATCGCGGCGTTAGCATCATTGCGTGTCCGTCTTGTGCGCGGCAGGGCTTTGATGTCATAGCAACAGTGCGTGATTTAGAAATGCGGCTGGCACATATCAAAACACCCCTGACATTATCTATTATTGGCTGTGTGGTTAATGGACCGGGCGAGGCACGCACCGCAGATATTGGTTTTACAGGCGGGGGACACGGCGCTGGTATGGTCTATGTGGAAGGCAAGCCCGATCATAAATTACCCCATAATGAAATGGTGGAACATTTGGCAAGATTGGTAGAAGAAAAAGTTGCCCAAATAGAATTAGCGACTGAAGGTATGGCATGATACCCACGCAAAGATTAGATGCGGTGCTGGCGCGCGCTCAAACTTTACAAGGTGAGTTGAATACCAACCCCCCTCGCGAACGCCTTGTGGCACTTTCCAAAGAATATTCTGACCTTGGACCTGTAGTGGCGGCGATTTCTGAATATCGCCAAGCAGAAAATGAATGTGCGGATTTACAAGCCTTGATAGATGGTGATGATAGTGAAATGGCAGATCTCGCCCGCAGCGAGCGTGGTGTGGCAGCAACCCGCCACATAGCAGCAACCCATAAGTTAGAACTTTTACTTTTACCGAAAGATGCGGCTGATGATTTGAATGTGATTATTGAGATTCGCGCCGGCACAGGTGGTGATGAGGCGGCTTTATTTGCGGGTGATTTATATCGTATGTATGTGCGTTTTGCTGATCTTTGCGGCTGGAAGGTGGAACTGTTGAATGAATCGCAAGGCGACCATGGTGGTTATAAAGAGATTATTGTGGCGGTGCGCGGCGCAGGCGTGTTTGCTCGCTTGAAATTTGAAAGTGGTGTGCATCGTGTCCAACGTGTGCCAGAAACAGAAAGCAGTGGGCGCATACATACTTCGGCGGCGACTGTGGCAGTGCTACCAGAACCCGAAGAGGTGGATATTCAGATAGAAGAAAAAGATTTACGCATAGATGTTTTCCGTGCCAGTGGCGCTGGTGGTCAGCATGTTAATACGACAGATAGTGCGGTGCGTATCACGCATTTACCAACGGGTTTGGTAGTTAGCCAGCAAGATGAAAAATCACAACATAAAAACCGCGCTCGTGCTATGCAGATATTGCGGGCGCGTTTATTTGAAGCAGAGCGCGATCGTGCCCAAAGTGAGCGCGCCGCGACACGCAAATCGCAAATTGGGTCGGGCGATAGGTCAGAGCGCATTCGCACATATAATTTTCCGCAAGGGCGGGTGAGCGACCACCGCATCAATATCACTTTGCATAAACTTGATAAAATTCTAGCGGGTGATGGCTTGGGGGA